>NZ_JBVVQH010000022.1:0-130338 GCF_055811115.1 Mesorhizobium sp. WSM4832
CCCCCCCCCCCCCCCCCCCCCCCCCCCCCCCCCCCCCCCCCCCCCCCCCCCCCCCCCCCCCCCCCCCCCCCGCGCCCGCCCCCCCCCCCCCCCCCCCCCCCCCCCCCCCCCCCCCGCGGGCCCCGCCGCGGGGGCCCCCCCCCCCCCCCCCCGGCGGCGGGGCGGGGGGGGGCCCCCCCCCCCCCCCCCCCCCCCACGTCATGAAGGCGGTCTTCCCCGACTATAAGGACGAGCGCGTCACCGTAAGCGCCCCCAAGCAGCGCGAGGAGGGCTGGTCGAAGATCCGCAACGCCGCCGGCATGCTGTTCCAGATGCCCGGCAGCCGCGCCGCACGCAAGGACAAGGACCAGCCGCGCGACGGCGCGGTGCCGATCCGCGGCGTGCGCGGCGACCTGCCGGTGCGTTTCGCGCCGGAAGGCGCGGTGCCCGGAGACCGTATCGTCGGCATCATCCAGCCGGGAACCGGCATCACCATCTATCCGATCCAGTCGCCGGCGCTGCAAGCCTTCGACGACCAGCCGGAGCGCTGGATCGACGTGCGATGGGATATCGACGAGCGCACCAAGGAACGTTTCCCGGCGCGTATCTCGGTCACCGCCATCAATGCGCCGGGTTCGTTGGCCGACATCGCCCAGGTCGTCGCATCCAACGATGCCAACATCCACACGCTGTCGATGGTACGCACGGCGCCCGATTTCACCGAGATGCTGATAGACCTCGAGGTCTGGGACCTGAAGCATCTCAACCGGCTACTGTCGCAGCTCAAGGACAATTCGAGCGTCAGCGATGCGCGGCGCGTGAATGGGTGAATAGTGAATAGTGAAAGAAGGTACTCTTACCACTCACCACTCACTACCATTCACCATGGACATGGAGCGAAGAATGAACACCGACGAAGTGCTGGGCATTTTCCGCGAGGCCGGCGCCGTTCTCGAAGGTCATTTCATCCTGACGTCCGGCCTGCGCAGCCCGGTCTTCCTGCAGAAGGCGCGGGTCTTCATGCATGCCGACAAGACCGAGCGCCTGTGCAAGGCCCTGGCCGAGAAAATCCGGGAAAGCGTGCCCGGCAGGATCGACTATGTCGTCGGCCCGGCCATCGGCGGCCTGATCCCGGCCTACGAGACCTCGCGCCATCTTGGCGCGCCGGCGATCTGGGTCGAGCGGGAAGGGGGCGAATTCAGGCTGCGCCGCTTCGAGATTGCCGAGGGCTCGCGCGTCGTCATCGTCGAGGACATCGTCACCACGGGCCTGTCGATCCGCGAGACCATCGACTGCCTGCGCGAGATCGGCGCGGAAGTGGTCGCGGCTGCCTGCATCATCGACCGCTCGGCCGGCAAGACCGATGTCGGCGTGCCGTTGATCGCGCTTGCCGAATATGAAGTGCCGGCCTATCCCGCCGACCGCCTGCCGCCGGAACTCGCCGCCATTCCCGCCGTTAAGCCGGGAAGCCGCAACATCTGAGATCGCAATGCATGAAAACAAGCACTTGAGCGCATCGCTTGGATCTCTTTCCCCCAGACACGCGGCGAGGTCGCGATGATCGCCGGCATCGACCACTTCGTGCTGACGGTCCGTTCGGTTGAAGCGACCTGCGGCTTCTACCGGCGGGTGCTTGGCATGTGGCGCGTGGATGAGCCGAACCGGCCGACCGCGCTTTTGTTCGGCTCGCAGAAGATCAACCTGCATGAGGTCGGCCGCACTTTCGAGCCAAAGGCAAAGGCGCCGACGCCGGGTTCCGGCGATTTCTGCCTCGTTGCCGCCGTGCCGCTTGCCGAAGTCCAGGCCAGCCTCAAAGCCAATGGCGTGGCTATCGAAGTCGGACCGGTCGAACGCACCGGCGCGCGCGGCACCATGATGTCGGTCTATTTTCGCGATCCGGACGATAATCTGGTCGAGGTCAGCGAGTATCCGCTCGACTGAGATCGAGCCGCATCGCGCAGCGCTGGTCCAAAGGCATGCCGTGCTCGGCCTCGTCGCTGAGCAGGCTTGCGAGCCGTTCGTCGATCTCGGCGTCTTCGAGGACGCGAAATCCGAACTTGCGATAGAAGGGCGCGTTCCAGGCGACGGCGCGAAATGTCGTTAGCGTCAAAGCGGCCAGGCCGCGCTGCCCGGCGTCTTCGATGGCTCGTTCGACCAGGGCGCGCCCGATGCCTTGGCCCTGCCGGTCGAGGCGCACGTCCAACTCCCAGATATGCAGCGTAACGCCCTCAATCCCGGCGCTCAGGAAGCCGACCAGCTGCTCTTGGCCATCGGCGGCAACCCAGCATGCGCCCCCGGCTATCAGCGCGCGGTGTCGTTCCGCGCTGACATTGTCTCCGTCGGCCAGCCATGCCAGCTCCGGGATGGCGCGGAACGCCAGTCCGGCGGACTGCTCGATCTGAGGCAATGCCCCGGCATCCTCGGTCCGCGCCGGTCGAATTGTGATCATTGGCCCCTTATCCTGGCTGTTTTCCTCAGTTTCGCCAGAATGAGGCTATTGTTACAGCCTGCGGCAGACCATCGCGGCGGCGTTTCCGTTGTTGCGCGGCCTCGTCGTCGCTATATCAAAGTCTTGTTGCCTTTCTGCGCCCTCGAAGCGCAAGATAAGTTTGCGCGTCCCGGTGGGCAGGGGCAGCGCGTGTTGGACCGGGAACTGGAACAGAGTGCTTTTTCGACGCCGAGAGCCTGATGGCCTCCTGGAGCGGGTGCGTACTTATCTTTGGCCGCGCCGCTCTTTTTCGCGTTCTGTTCAGTATTTTTCCAAGCGCATCCTGCGGTTGAAGGCGACGCCGCATTCCGTCGCCGCCGGCGTCGCCGCGGGCGTTTTTGCCTCCTTTTTCCCGCTTGGCTTCCACTTCATTGTCGCCGCCGTGCTGTGCTGGATCATCGCCGGCAATCTGGTCGCGGCGGCGCTCGGCGCCGTGTTCTTCGGCAATCCGCTGACCTTCCCGCTGCTGTGGGGCGCGTCCTGGGAAACCGGCAAGTTGCTCCTGCATGAACGCCTGCCGAAGCACGGGCCGCCCGAGCATCTCGGCGAAATGATGCACAAGCTCTCCTTCGCGAAGCTCTGGCACCCCGTCCTGGAGCCGATGCTGATCGGCGCCGTGCCGCTGGGCCTGGCCTTCGGGCTCTTGTTCTATGGCATCACGCGCTGGGGCATGACCGTGTTTCGCGAGCAGCGCAAGAAGCGCATGGCCGAGCGTGCCGAGAAGAAATCGCGGCCGGGCGGACGGGAAGTGCCCGCGGAATGATCATCGGCATCGGCAGCGACCTGATCGACATCAGACGGATCGAAAAATCGCTGGAACGGCACGGCCAACGCTTCGTCCAGCGCATCTATACCGAGGTCGAACAGGCCAAGTCGGAAAGGCGTGCCGCCCGCGCGGCCTCCTATGCCAAGCGCTTCGCCGCCAAGGAGGCCTGCGCCAAGGCGCTGGGTACGGGCATGGCCGAGGGCGTATTCTGGCGCGACATGGGCGTGATCAACCTGCCGAGCGGTGCGCCGACCATGGCGCTGACCGGCGGCGCCGCGGCCAGGCTGGAGAAAATCCTGCCGACAGGCCACCGTGCGCTGATCCACCTCACCATCACCGATGATTTCCCGCTTGCTCAAGCCTTTGTGATCATCGAGGCAGTGCCCGCCGAACAAGCGCCACATTGATTCCATCTGACCACGAGCGGCATGACGTTGCCCAGCGCGCGCCGAGACTCTATACCAACATCGCACAATCGAGGACGACATGAGCGTGGCTGAAAAATCGCAGAAGAAATCCGGCGGACTTGGTGAAACCTTTTCCGTCATCATCCAGGCTCTGCTGCTCGCGCTCGTCATCCGCACACTACTCTTCCAGCCTTTCTCCATTCCGTCCGGCTCGATGCGGCCGACCCTGCTCGAAGGCGACTATCTGTTCGTCACCAAATGGGCCTATGGCTATTCGCGCTATTCGCTGCCATTCGGTCCCGATCTCTTCTCCGGCCGCATCTGGGGCTCGGAGCCCAAGCGCGGCGACGTGGTGGTGTTCAAGTTCCCGCCGGATCCGTCGGTCGACTACATCAAGCGCGTCATCGGCCTGCCCGGCGACAAGATCCAGATGAAGGATGGTCAGCTTTTCATCAATGACGTCGGCGTGCCGCGCGTAAAGACCGGCCAGATCGAAAACCCCGACATCACCGAAGTGCCGCAGCCGGTCGACGTCTATCGCGAGACGCTGCCGAACGGTGTCAGCTACGACACGCTCGACCTGACGCCGAATTCGATCGGCGACAACACGCGCGAATGGACCGTGCCGGCCGGCCACTATTTCATGATGGGCGACAATCGCGACAATTCTTCCGACAGTCGTTTCACCGTCGGCTTCGTTCCGGCCGAGAACCTGGTTGGCCGCGCCAATCTCATCTTCTTCTCGATCGCCGGCAAGGCGAGCCCGCTCGAGATCTGGAAGTGGCCGTCGCTCATGCGCGCCGGGCGCCTGTTCCATTTCGTCCACTAGAGCAATGGCGGCCGGCAAGCGTTTGACCGCCGATGCCCTAGCCGAAGCGCTTGTCGAGCGCACCGGCCACGCCTTTGCCGACCGCCAGCGCCTACAGCGGGCGCTGACCCACGCCAGCGCGCGTTCGACCCATGCCGGCGTCGATTATGAGCGTTTCGAATTCCTGGGCGACCGTGTTCTCGGCCTCGTCGTTGCCGACATGCTGCTTGCTTCCTTCCCCGATGCCGCCGAGGGCGAGCTTTCGCTGCGTTACAACGCGCTGGTCAATGCCGAGGCGCTCTCCGAAATCTCCGAGGAGATTGGCCTGCCCGAGCTGATCCGCGCCGGTTCCGATGTGCGCAATCTCGAAGGGCGCAAGCGCACCAATCTGCGCGCCGATGCGCTGGAATCGCTGATTGCCGTGCTCTATCTCGACGGCGGGCTGGAGGCGGCGCGCGCGTTCATACATCGCTACTGGCAGCCGCGCTCGCAGGCGACCGGTGCTGCGCGCCGCGATGCCAAGACCGAATTGCAGGAATGGGCGCACCAGGCAGCGGCCGGCGCCGTGCCGGCCTACCGCATCGACAGCCGCGAAGGGCCGGACCACGATCCGCTATTCACCGTCAGCGTCAAGGTCGGCTCTTTTGCTCCCGCGATCGGCAGCGGCCGCTCCAAGCGCGAGGCCGAGCAGGCCGCGGCGGCTACTCTTTTGCTGCGCGAGGGCGTATGGAGCGCGGCATGATCGCAAACCAATCTCCCGAGACCCCCAACACCCGCTCCGGGTTCGTCGCGCTGATCGGCGCGCCCAATGCCGGCAAGTCGACGCTGGTCAACCAGTTGGTCGGCGCCAAGGTGTCGATCGTCACCCACAAGGTGCAGACCACCCGCGCCATCGTGCGCGGCATCGCCACGCATGACAACGCGCAGATCGTCTTCGTCGACACCCCCGGCATCTTCAAGCCGAAGCGGCGGCTGGACACCGCGATGGTGACGACCGCCTGGGGCGGCGCCAAGGATGCCGATGTCGTGGTGTTGCTGATCGACGCCGAGCGCGGCATCAGGGGCGATGCCGACGCCATCCTCGACCGGCTGAAGGATGTTCGGCAGCCGATGCTGCTCGTCCTCAACAAGGTCGACCGGGTCAAGCCGGAGACGCTTCTGGCCCTGTCCGCGGCAGCAAACGAAAGAGTGCCGTTCAAGCGCACCTTCATGGTCTCGGCGCTGACCGGCTCCGGCTGCAAGGACCTGCTCGACTATCTGGCAGAGGCGCTCCCCGCCGGCCCCTGGTACTATCCGGAAGACCAGATTTCCGACCTGCCGATGCGCCAGCTCGCGGCCGAGATCACGCGCGAGAAGCTTTATCTGAGGCTGCATCAGGAGCTTCCCTATTCCTCCCATATCGAAACCGAGAAATGGGAAGAGAAGAAGGACGGTTCGGTGCGCATCGAGCAGGTCATCTATGTCGAGCGCGACAGCCAGAAGAAGATCGTGCTCGGCCACAAGGGCGAGACGATCCGCGCCATCGGCCAGGCGGCGCGGATGGAGATTGCCGGCATCCTCGAACAGAAAGTGCACCTCTTCCTGTTCGTGAAGGTGCGCGAGAACTGGGGCGACGACCCCGAGCGTTACCGCGAGATGGGGCTGGAGTTTCCGCATTGATGCATGTCGCCCAAAAGTGCGAAGCGGTTTTGGGATAACGACATGCATAAGACAAACATGCGGGTCGCCCAAGGGTGAAGCGGTTTGGGACGGCGACATGCATGAGGCGCGACCAGACATCGATACCGATCTCGTGCGACGGCTGGTCGACGCGCAATTCCCTGAATGGCGGCATCTGCCGGTGAGCCCGGTCGCCTTTGGCGGCTGGGACAACCGCACCTTCCATCTCGGCGACGAGATGACGGTGCGCCTTCCAAGTGCAGCGCCCTATTCGCTGCAGGTCGAGAAAGAGCAGCGCTGGCTGCCGCAACTCGCGCCGCTGCTGCCGCTGCCCATTCCGACGCCGCTGGCGATGGGCGAACCGGCCGAAGGCTATCCCTGGCATTGGTCGGTCTATCGCTGGATCGAAGGTGACACTGCGAAGAATGGGCGTATTGGCGATCTGGGCTCGTTTGCGCTCGACGTGGCAGATTTCCTCGTCGCATTGAGGAGCATCGATCCAACGGACGGGCCTGGCCCTGGCCAGCACAATTTTCACCGCGGCGGACCGCTGACCGTTTACGACGGCGAGGCAAGGCAAGCCATCGCTGCGCTCGACGGCCGGATCGACACGCAAGCCGCCACGGCGGTCTGGGAAGCAGCGCTTGCCGCCACCTGGTCTGGCTCTCCGGTCTGGTTTCATGGCGACGTCGCCTCGGGCAATCTTCTGGTCGAGGACGGCCGCTTGAGCGCCGTCATCGATTTCGGCACCTCCGGGGTCGGCGACCCATCCTGCGACCTGGCGATCGCCTGGACCTTCTTCGAAGGTGAAAGCCGCGAAGCGTTCCGCGCTCGCATCGCCGTCGATGACGCCACCTGGGCACGCGGCCGCGGCTGGGCGCTGTGGAAGGCGCTGATCACGGTCGCCGGCCACGACGCCAACCAGGTCGAGGGGAAAAGGCAGCGCCAGGTGATCGACGAGGTGCTCGCCGAGCACGGGAAATTCGCGTGCTGAAGGCTATAGCAGGCCTGTCGCCCAAAGGTCGGCTGATGACGTGAAACGGGGTGCCGCCCCGCCGCCGAATCGCTCGGGCACCGCCAGCCAGCTCAGGATCCTTGACCCTCTCCAAGTGCCAGCGCCACGCCTTGTGCAAGGTGCTCCATGTCGGAGGGGTTCTCGAACGGCACGCCTGACATCGCATAATCGAGCGGAGAGAAATCGGCGTCATCGGCCTTGATCAATGCAACCTGTTGCCTCGCCGCTTCCATTTTGCCGAGCTGGGCACAACAGGCCGCGAGCCGCGTCCTGATCCACGGCATCGGTCGCGTGGCCAGTTCCAGCGTCTCGACAGCGGGCTGGTACTCGCCAATCATGTAGAGAGCCAACGCGCGATCATACTGGTACCAGTGCGGGTTGAGCGGGTCGATGCGGATAGCGCGCGCCAACCAGGCAAGCGCATCAAGCGGCCGGCCGCGCATTACCATGAGATAGCCCATCTGCCCGATGCACTCGGCGTCGCTCGGATTGAGCTCGAGTGCGATCCGCAAATGATGTTCGGCGGCTTGGTGATCGCGCATGTTGAGCCGCACCAGGGACTGGATGCGGTGCGCGGTCGCCTGGTCTGGCGACAACGCGATGCCTTTCTCGGCAAGCTCGCGAGCTTTCGCAAGCACGGCTGTACTGATGCTCCCAAACTCGCCATTCAGCACGTGCGACAGCGCCAGATAGGTGTAGGCAAGACCATAGGCCGGGTCCCGCGCGATCGCTGCTTCGAAAAGCGCCGCGGCCGCCTTCAGGTCGCTCTGCGCCGGATCGCGCAGCAAGGTTACCCCGCGCAGCGCCAGTTCATAGGCAGCCAGGTTTGCCAGCGGCTTTCGTGCCGCGCGCTGCAGGCCGGCATTGTGCACCCGCACCACCAGCCGTCCGACGATTTCCTCGACAATATCCTGTTGGATGGCAAAGAGCCCTGCATCCTCGACGCGGTAGCGCTCGCCCCAAAGCTGGATTGCGTTGGCCGCGTCGACGAGATTGACTGCAACGACAAAGCCGCCTGGCTGCCGGCGAACATAGCCGTCGACGAGATAATCGGCGCCAATGCGCGAGCGAACGGTCGGCCATTCGGTGGGCATGTTGGAGGCGAAGGAAAAGCTTGAGTTGCGCGCCAGCACCGTCACGGTGCCGAAGCGGGCCAGGCCGTTGATGACGTCCTCGGCAAAGCCGTCGACAATCGTTTGGTCGGCCGGATCCACGCCGTCATTGCGAAACCTGAGCACGGCCACGATTGGTTGCGCGCCGGGCTCCGGGACCACCTCCGTTTCGGCCGCCAGCATATAGCCGCGCTTTGACACCGTTCGCACCATTCCTTCGCCCAGCACCTTGCGGATTTCTCTGATCGACTGTGTCAGCGAATCCTCGGTGACGAAGACGCCCGGCCAGACCGTGTCCATCAGCTCCGATTTCGGCACGACGCGGCCGATGTTGCGAGCGAGGTGCGTCAGCAACGCGTAGGCTTTCGGGCGCAGGTAAGCTGTCCGGTCCGCTTGGCCAAGTGTGCCCTTGCCCAAGTCGAGCGTGAAATCGCCGAAATGAAAAACCTGATCGGTGGTCGAAACCGCCATCAAGAGACCCGCTCCCTGGAGGCCATGCGATATTGGCTACGCCTCGGGAGCCGGGTCAAGACCAGATGTTGGCACCACCGCGACAACGCGCCGCCCAGGAAGCGCGTCTATGTCTGCGGCTCAGGCGATTCCGGCAATGGCGACCCTGGCCTTTGACCTGTGGGCGAAGCTCTCGGTGCCGTAGCAGGCCACGATCGCCAACGCGATGATCGCCCAGATCGCAACGCCGATCCATTGCTGCTGCGCGTAGTCGCCGCCGGTGAACACCTTGCCAAGGAAGCGCACGCTGTTCTGGTGCGTGACATGCATCATGATCGCAAGCAGCACGCTGCCGGTGTTCTGGTAAAGCCAGGTGAAGACGATTGCAGCCAGCACGACGTTGATCGTGCCGTAGAGGCTGAGATCGCCGACCAGGCCGAGCGGCAAGTGCCAGATCGCCCAGATAACGCCGAGGATCAGGCTACCGGCGAGCGCCGAATGGCTGGAAAGAAGGCGCGGCGTCGCAAAGCCACGCCAGCCGGGTTCCTCGCCTAATGGGCCGCTGAAGACAGCATAGAGCGCGATGATCGGCAGCATCTCGGATAGGGCGGGGATGTTGCCCCAGGCCGGTACCGCCGCGCCGAACAGCGGATTGATCAGGATCGAGGCAAGCTGCGCGCCGAACGGCAGGCCGAACGCCACCAGATACCAAACCGGGCGGACACGCCACTTAACCATCGAGGCGAGCACGGGCTTGATCGCCCTCCAGCCTCCGGCAAGTCCCGAGACGATGAAGCCGGAGACCATCGGCCCGAAGGTGAACCAGGGAATGCTATCGCCATGCGACAAATAGAAGGGGACGAATGCCAGCCATGTCAGGCCGAGCGCCAGCGAAAAAAATGCAATAAGCTGATGCCTTCGCACCAGGCTCAGGAAGGAAGTCATCTCAAATCCTCTCAACGGGCAGTGATCATGAGAGGTCGACGGCTGCCCGATCGGTCGACATGCATCTGAGCACGATCCGGCCGAACCGTTCCCGCAGGCGGTGCGTCGACCGCATCGGCCAACGCGTTCTTATTGGAGGCAGCGCGCCCGAAAATCCCGACGGCTTTCTGAAAGATTTCCGATATTTGCAATTGGCAGCATTCTTCATGCTTGATTCAGCCGAATCTTGATTTCGCCGCGCAACGGGTGAAAAGCTCGCCGCATGGAATGGCGAGACGAGGGAATCATTCTCGGCACCCGCAAGCATGGCGAAACCAGCGCCATCCTCGAGGTGATGACGCGCGCGCATGGCCGCCATCTCGGCCTGGTGCGGGGAGGGCGCTCGCGCAAGCAGCAGCCGCTGCTGCAGCCCGGCAACCGCGTCGACCTTCTGTGGCGAGCCCGCCTCGACGAGCATCTCGGCATCTTCCAGGCCGAGGCGATCGAGATGAACGCCGCACGGCTGATGGACAGCGCGGTCGCGGTCTACGGACTGCAGACAATGGCCGCGCATCTCAGGCTTCTGCCCGAGCGCGATGCGCATGGCGGCCTCTACGAGGCGCTGGCCGTGATGATCTCGCATCTGAGCGATGCCGATGCGGCGGGCGAGCTGGTGGCGCGCTTCGAGCTGCTCATTCTGGATGAGCTTGGCTTCGGCCTCGACCTCAGCCAATGCGCGGCGACCGGCACCAGGCAGGATCTCGCCTACGTCTCGCCGAAATCCGGCCGCGCCGTCTCGCGCGCCGCCGGCGAGCCCTGGCGCGACAAGATGCTGGCGCTGCCCGCCTTCCTTCAGCGCGGCTCCGGCCTGCGCGCCGATGCGGCGGCACTTGAAGACGCCTTCCGGCTCACCGGCTTCTTCTTCACCCGCCATGTCTACGAGCCGCGCGGCCTCGAGCCGCCCGACGCCCGCGCCGGCTTCCTCGCCGCGCTGCGCCGGCATCATGCGGCGACGAAGGCGATTGCGGGTGAGGCAGGATAGAAGCCTAATCCGCTGCTCTTCGCTCCAGGAAATCGTCGAGCATGGCGCGCTGGCCCTTCAGGATCTTGCGGCCGGCATCGGCCAGTGAAAACCAGCCGGCTCTGTCCACTTCGGGAAACGCCTTCATGCTTCCCGATTTCGGCGGCCACTCCATGGTGAACATGTTGCTCTTGATGGCATTTGCATCGATATCGGCCTCGACGCTCCACGCGACCACGATCTTGCCACCCGGCTGCTTGTAGCTGCCGAGCGGCTGGAAATCGCCTTCGACGGCGACGCCGAGCTCCTCTTCGGCTTCCCGTTTGGCTGCCTCGAGCCCGTCCTCGGTGTCGCCGATCAGTCCCTTCGGGATAGACCACGCGCCTTCATCCTTTCTGGCCCAGAACGGTCCGCCCGGGTGGACGAGCAGGAATTCGAGCACACCGGCGGTGCGCCTATGGATCAGCAGGCCCGCGCTCTTCTGCGGCATCGGTCACCTCGCGACATTGTCTTCGCCGCGCGAGAATAGCACGAGTATTTCGCAGCGGAGGTCACGCAATCTCGCCGCCAAAAGTGGCGGTGCGGCCGGCCTGGCATTGGATAAACCGGCAAGTTGCTGGCAATCGGCCACGAAACATGCTCGATCTTGTATGTGCATGTCGCCCAAAAGTGCGCAGCGGTTTTGGGAGAACGACATGCACCAAAACAATGAGCATGTCGCCCAGAAGTGTGCAGCGGTTCTGGGACAACGACATGCATAAAAACAATGAGCATGTCGCCCAGAAGTGTGCAGCGGTTCTGGGACAACGACATGCATAAAAACAAAGATTAAAGCGTGTCGCCTGAATCCGTTTCAGCGCAACACGCTTTAGCCGGCAAGACGCTGATTTGCGCCAGCCGTCTCATTGCCGCATTTATTGGCCACGACTGGTCTGGTTTTGAGGGAAACCACCATGTTTTTCAGCCTGATCGCCATTGCCGCCGTCATCGCTCTTTTCGTCATCGTTTCACGACAGCAAAACCGCATTGCGCTGGTCGAGCGCGAGCTCGGCGTCCTGCGCGGCCTGGTGCAGCCACCGTCCAAGACGGCCACCGCCGCGCAAGAAGGTGTTTCCGAGGAGGCCAGGCCGGCCGCGGCCTCCGCAGTGCCGTTGGCTGACGACGCGACCGCGGCCGAAGAGATTGTCGCGAAGCCCGCGGCCGCCGAAGGCGAGGCGATGGCTGGGCCCTGGACCAAGGGCAAGGCGAGCCCGGCGCAATCCGCCGGGCCATCCGAACCGGCGCAACCTGCCTCCGTGGCCAAGACGCCTGCGGCAGGGGCGCCTGCGTCCGCCAAGGCGGCGCGCCAGACCGATGTCGAGACGGCGCTCGGCACGCGCTGGGCGGTCTGGGTTGGCGGCATCGCGCTGGCGCTGGGTGGCCTGTTCCTGATCCGCTACACCATCGAGGCCGGCATTTTCGGTCCCGGCGTGCGGCTGACGATGGCCGGCATCCTCGGCCTGGTGCTGATTGCCAGTGCCGAATTCATCCGCCGCACCGGCTTCAAGGTGCCGGTGCAGGGCGCGGCCGGCGCCTATATTCCCGCGATCCTGACCGCGGCGGGCGCCTTCATCCTGTTCGGCACGGTCTACGCGGCGCACGGCATCTATGGCTTCATCGGTCCGGCGACAGCCTTCGCGCTGCTTGGCGTCATCGGCGTCGCGACTATCGGCGCTTCGCTCGTGCATGGCCTGGCGCTGGCCGGCATCGGCCTCGTCGGCGCCATGGTCACGCCGGCGCTGGTTTCATCGCAGGCGCCCAACCCCTGGGCGCTGTTCGTCTACCTGGCGATCGTGCTTGCGGCGACCGCGGCAACCGCCCGCATCCGGGACTGGAAGGCGCTTATGGCCGCTGCTTTCGCCGGCACCGGCATCTGGACCATTCTTTACATGGTCGACGCGCCGGACGTGAACCTTGCCGCCGTCCTGTTCATCAGCCTGGCCACGCTGGCCGTGCTTGCCTGCGTCTGGCTTGCGGGCCGCGACGGGTCGGCGCGCGGCTTCGACTGGCCATCGATCGTGCCCGGCTTCTTCATCGCCTTGAGCGCGATCGGCCTCTCCGTCGATCCGGCTTTTGCCAGCGCCGGCGATGCCTTGCACGGCGCGGTCCTCCTGGCCGCGCTGGTCGCAGTGGCGCTCTACCAGCCACGTGCGCTTCCGCTGGTCTTTGCCGCCGGCATCGCGACCGTGCTGATCTATCTCGGCATCATCCCGCCCGCCACGATCGGCGCGGATGCGCTCGATGTCGGTCTGGACGCCCAGCCTTTGGCGTCGTCCGACGCGCTGACTTTCCGCATCGGCATCACGCTTGGCCTGATCTTCCTCGCCGCCGGGTTCTGGGCGGCACGCCGCTTCGCCGCCACTGCTCCGGTGCGCGCGGCCTGCTGGGCGGCCTGGGGCGTCATTGCTCCGCTGGTGGTGCTCCTGGCGCTGTGGCTGACCTTCGGCGATATCGACCGCGACTTCGGCTATGCGCTGCCGGCGCTGTTGCTGGTGCTGGCCTTTGCCGCCGGCGGCGAATGGATCGCGCGCGCCGAGGAGCCGCCGCTGACCGGCGGCCCGGCCGTGTCGTTCGCGCTCGGCGGCGCCGGCGTCGCCGGCCTGCTGATGCTGCATATGGCCTTCGGTTCGGGCTGGACGACCGTGCTGGTTGGAGCTGCCGCCATTCTGCCAGCGCTGGCCACGCGCTGGCGGACTTACCCCGTGCTGGGCTGGATCGCGGTGGGCGCGGCGGTCGCCGTGCTCGGCCGTGTCGCCTTCGATCCAACGATCGTCGGCGCAGCGTTTCTGTCCAGGACGCCGGTCTTCAACTGGCTGCTGCCGGGTTACGGCGTGCCGGCCCTCGCCTTCGGCTTCGCCGCCTGGCAGCTCGCCCGCACCACCCCCGCACTACCAATAGCTGGCAATGGCCGGCCGCGCCTTGCGATGGAGGCAGCCTCGGCGCTGTTCGCGCTGCTCACCATCGCCATGCTGGTGCGCCATGCCATGCATGGCGGCGTCATCGACACCGGCACGGTGACGCTTGCCGAACAGGCGATCTACACGCTGATCGCGCTCGGCGCCGGCGCCATCCTTGTCGCCATCGACATGCGCTCGCCGAGCTCGGTGCTGCGCTATGGCTCGCTGGCTGCCGGCGTGGTTTCGGCAGCCCTGATCGCCGTTCAGCATTTCGTGGTGCTGAACCCGCTGCTGACGGACGAGTCGACCGGCGCGATACCGGTCTTCAACCTCCTGTTCCTCGCCTATCTGCTGCCGGCGATCGCCGCCGGCGCGCTGGCGCTCTATGTCCGTGACAAGCGTCCGAGGTGGTATGCGGCGATGCTGGCGCTGGTCGCCTCGCTGCTTGCCTTCGCCTATGCGACGCTGTCGGTGCGCCGCCTGTTCAAGGGCGAGTTCATCGCCTTGTGGAGCGGGCTGGGCCAGCTCGAGACCTACACCTATTCGGCGCTCTGGCTGGTCATCGGGGTGGCGCTGCTGACCGCCGGCGTCTGGCTGAAATCGCAGGTGCTGCGCATCGCCTCGGCGGCGCTGATCGCGGTCGCGGTGGTGAAGGTCTTCCTGTTCGACATGTCGGAGTTGGAAGGCGTGCTGCGCGCTCTGTCCTTCATCGGCCTGGGCGCAGTGCTGATCGGCATCGGGCTATTTTACCAGCGGCTGCTGACAAGGGCAGCCAAACAGGCATGACGGCCCCGGTTTCTGTCCTGCTGCTATCTTCGGACAATGCCGCGCAGTCGGCGCTGGTTGGCTGCCTCTTTGATGAGGCCAGCAATCTTGCGGATGAACGCCGGACTGAAAGAACCGATCGGCTTCGTCGTCGCGAGGTCGTAAACTTCGTCGGTCCGCGCCCGGTTGTACTCGTCGAGGATCAGCCATGATGGAAAATCGAGGCCGCCCCTACGGCACTCGATCTCACTGATGGCAATATACGTGCGGGTTGGATCGGGTTGCTGCGAGGTGAGCGGGAACAGGAACAGCGCGGCTGGCGTAGTCGGCGTTCTGACCACGACACAGACGGGACGCGCTTTGCGGCCAGATTCTTCACCGGCTTCAGCTTGCCGCGCCCACAGATAGTAATACCGAAGCAGATCGCCGGGCTTAAACATCCGGCTCATCGCCAGTTATGATGGCTTCCAATCCCGACATCAGTTCGTCGTGGATATCGTCAGGCGCGTCCTCCAGCGTGTAAGCGGCGGCATGAGACGAACCAACGAGTTGCCGGTATTGTCTGGCTGAGAGGATGATCAGTTTTTCCTTGCCGCGTTTCGTGAGCGCGACAGGCTCGATCATCGCCGTTTCAAGGATTTCACCTGATGCGCGGTTCATGTCTGAGAAGGTGAATTGTTTCATCAGTTGCCTCATACCTGATATACCTATTATACCTATTATACGTAATTAAGCAATTGGCCTATGCGGCTTTTGGGCCGGGAATAAACTGCCCTCCGTCCGCGTTATTGACTTGCTTGGGTAATCGCAGCGGTTGAGCCGCTTGGCGCTGACTGCTTGCACCGCGCCGGGAAGGCGCGTTCTATCGGAATGGAAAGCGACCTCGAAACAAGCGGTCATGGACGACAAGAAGGCAGCGATCCTGAGCGAAATACCGCGGTTGCGGCGCTATGCGCGCTCGCTGCTGCGCGACCGCGATTCCGCCGACGACCTCGTCCAGGATTGCCTGGAGCGGGCACTTCAGCGGCTCGACAACTGGCAGACTGGAGAGAGCCCCCGGAGGTGGCTGTTTACGATCATGCATCACTTGTTCATCGACCAGATGCGCAAGGTCAACCGGCGCGGCGAGGCGGCGATGCTGCCTCTCGAAGCCGGTGAAGCCCAAGCCGCGCCCGCCGATCAGGTCGAAACCATCGCCTCGCGCGAGATCATGGATGCCTTGCAGGCGATCAGCCCCGATCGCCGCGCGGCATTGGTGATGGTCGCCATCGAGGGCTTTTCCTATGCCGAGGCCGCCAACATCCTTGGTGTGCCGGCCGGCACGCTGATGTCGCGCATCGCGCGCGGCCGCGAGGAACTGCGCGGCCTGCTCGAGGACACATCGCGCCGCCGCTCGATAAGGATCGTCGAGAAATGACCCGCCGCGATTTCTCCGAACGCGATATCCACATGGCCCTCGACGGCGAACTGCCGGGCGAGGAGCGCATGGCTTATGACGCCTGGCTCGAGGCCAATCCCGAGATGAAGGCGAGGTCCGCGCGCTACATTGCCGATCGCGCCGCCATGCGCGCCGCCTTCGCGAGCGTGATCGACGAGCCGGTGCCGGCGAGGCTGCGGCAGGTCGTGTTTGGCGAGGTGCCCGCGAAAGCGCCTGCATGGCGCTCGCGCTGGTGGCTGTCGGCTGCCGCTGCCGTGGTGCTGGCGCTCGGTGGGTTCGGCGGCTACGTCGCCGGCATCGATAGCGTCAGCCGTGGTGGCGATAGCGACGACCAGCTCGCCGAGCAAGCGATCGCCGCTCATGTCATCTACGCCGCAGAAAAGCGCCATGCCGTCGAGGTCCCGGCAAGCGACAAGGATCACCTCCAGACCTGGCTGTCGAACCGCGTCGGGTTGAAGCTGGTTGCGCCCGACCTCGCGGCCGAGGGCTTTGAGCTGATCGGCGGCCGGCTGCTGCCTGCCGGTGAGCAAGGCAAGGCGGCGATGCTGCTCTATGAGGATGCCAAGGGCGAGCGCATTTCGCTCTTCGTCACCGCCGAATCGTCCGCGACGTCGAAGGGCACCTACACGGCTGAGGGGGGCGGGCCCGAGGCGGTCTACTGGCTCGACAAGGGCTACGCCTGCGCTGTCGTCGGCTCGTTGCCGCCGGAGCGGCTGTCCGATGTCGCAAAGAGGGCCTACGGCCAGCTCCTGGCCGGCATATCGAGCTGAACCGGCTGCGTTTTTCGCGGCCGGTCTTCCCTAGAACGGCAATTCTGTTCAAACACTTTACCCTTTCCTGCCGTGGCGGAAACTGTCACAATTCGGCCCTAATCAAGGAGCGATAGCGCTTGATGGATACCGGCGTTTCGGCCAGTGTTCGCGACGCATCCACCGGGGCCGTTTCCACACCCAATCGAGGTTCTCCCAAGCCCGTATGCCTGCCGAGATTCGCAAGGCCCGTGCGTCAGATGTCGATGACCTCGCCGCCATCGAGAAGGCGGTGTTTCCTGGCGACCGGCTGTCGCGCCGTTCCTTCCGTCAGTTTATCGAACGCGAGACCGCCGAGATGCTGGTGGCTGAAAACGAGGGGCGTGTCGCCGGCTATGCGGTGGTGCTGTTTCGCAAGGGCAGCGGCGTGGCGCGGCTCTATTCCATCGCTGTCGGTCCCTTTTTCGGTGGGCTCGGCATCGGCCGCGTCCTGTTGGCGGCCGCCGAGGACGCGGCCTTCGAGCATGACCGCTTGTTGCTGCGGCTTGAGGTGCGCGAGGACAATGAACGCGCCATCCGCATCTACGAGCAGGCCGGCTATCGGAAACTAGGCCGCGAGCCCGACTATTACGAGGATGGCGCGACGGCGCTTCGCTACGAAAAGACGCTGCGCGGCGACACACCCACAGCGACCAAAGTTCCGTTCTACCAGCAGACTTGTGAGTTCACTTGCGGTCCGTGCTGCCTGATGATGGCGATGGCCAATTTCGACCGCGGCTTCGTGCCCGATCCGGTGATGGAAATCCGCCTCTGGCGCGAGGCCACCACGGTCTTCATGATGTCCGGTCCCGGCGGCTGCGAGCCTTTCGGCCTGGCGGTCTCCGGCTACGAGAGCGGGCTCGCCGCCGAGATATTCGTCTCCTTTTACGGCGCGCTGTTCCTGCAGTCGGTGCGCAGCGAGGACAAGCGCCGGGTGATGGAGCTGGCGCAGGTCGATTTCCGCCGCCGTGCCGAACTTTACGGCATTCCCGTCAATTACCGTCCGTTCGGCATCGGCGATATCCGTGACGCCCTGGCCGAGGGCAAACTGGTGGTTGTGCTGATCAGCGGCTTCCTTATGTTCGGCAAGAAGGTGCCGCATTGGGTGCTGGCCATCGGCGACGATGGCGACCATATCCTGATCCACGATCCCTGGGTCGAGGACGAAAGGCAGGAAACGATCCTCGATGCCGCGAACATTCCGGTGCCCTACGACATCTTCATGAACATGGCGCAGTTCGGCCGCGACGGTTTGCGCGCCGCCATCACTCTGGGAAAACGCTGAGACAATGACCTGGGTTATCCTGACAGGCAGGCAGAACGATCTCGATCAGGTTGCCACCCCCCACAAGATCATCACCAACCGCGATTACCTCGCGCATCCGGCGCTGTTCCGCGGCCAGCGGCCGAAGGTGATCAACCTTTCGAACAATTACGGCTATCAGAGCCGCGGCTACTATGCATCGCTGCTCGCGGGCTCGCGCGGCCATAGGGTGATCCCGACCGTCGAGACGATGATCGACCTCTCGGAGCGCAAGCTTTACGAGCACGCGCTGCCGGAACTCGAACTTGCCCTGAACAAATGCCGCAAGGACCTCGGCGGGACTTTCCCGGCGAAGGTCGCGATCTTCTTCGGCATCGGTCCGTCGAAAGTATGGGACCGTTTCGCCAAGCTGTTGTTCGACTGGTTCCGTGCCCCGGCGCTCGAGGTCCATATCAAGGACAGCGCCGAATGGGCGTCGATCCGCAAGATCGGCTTCCTGCCGCTCGCCCGCATGACCGAGGATGAGGACGAGTTCTTCCTGCAGTGCCTGGACACCTACACCAATCGCGAATGGCGCGACACCAAGGGCCGCACGCCTGCGCGCTATACGTTTGCCACGCTGGTCGACCCGCATGAGGAATTGCCGCCGTCGGAGATTTCCTCGCTGCGCTACTGGGCGAGGATCGCCGAGAAGATGGGTGTCGAAGTCGAGCCGATCACCAGGAAGGACCTCGCCAAGCTCGCCAATTACGACGCGCTGTTCATCCGCGAGACCACGTCGATCTCCAACCACACCTACCGCTTCGCGCGCCGCGCCCAGCAGGAAGGCATGCCGGTGATCGACGATCCGCTGTCGATGATCCGCTGCACCAACAAGGTCTATCTCAACGAGCTGATGACCTACAACAAGGTGCCGGTGCCGCCGACGGTGATGATCGCCGGTACCTCCGACCTGGAGCTCGCGGCGCAGACACTGGGCTTTCCGCTGGTCTTGAAGATCCCGGATTCGTCCTTCTCGCGCGGCGTCAAGAAATGCGAGAACATGGCTGAGTTGACCAAGCTCGCGACTGAGTGGCTGGACGATTCCGATCTGCTGATCGCGCAGAAATTCATCCCGACCGAATATGACTGGCGCGTCGGCGTGCTCGGCGGCCAGCCGCTGTTTGCCGTCCATTATCTGATGGCGAAGAAGCACTGGCAGATCGTCAACCACAAGGCCAGCGGCAAGCCCGACCAGGGCGGCATCAAGACCTTCACGCTGAAGCAGACGCCGCCGCATGTCGTCGAGACCGCCGTCAAAGCGGCAAAGTGCATCGGCGACGGCCTCTACGGCGTCGACCTCAAGGAGACCAAGGACGGGGTCTTCGTTATTGAGGTCAATGACAATCCCAATCTTGACCATGGCTGGGAGGATTCCGGCGAGAAGGACGAGCTGTGGGTGCGATTGACGCAGTGGTTCCTGGAACGCCTGGAGCGGCCGGACAAATAGCGACCGGAGAAGTAACTGCCTGATTTGAGGGAACAAAATGCTGTTTTTCGTGATCGAGGATTTTCACGGCTCGGACCGCAAGGAGATCTATCGCCGTTTCCGTGACAAGGGCCGCCTGAAACCCGACGAACTCGTCGTGCATCACAGCTGGATCGCCGGCGACATGAGCCGCTGCTTCATGCTGGTCGAAGCCGACGATGCGACGGTGCTGCAGCGCTGGGTCATCGAATGGGCGGATTTGGTCGAGTTCGAGATCGTTCCCGTGGCTAACAGCAAGGACATGGTGGCGGCATTGGCTGGGCATCTCTGAATCGATGATGACCAGCTAGCTGCTGCTGGCCCCGTCAATGACCGCTATCGCGTCGACCTCTATGAGGTAGCCTGGGGACATGATCGCCACGCCGACAATCACATTTGCTGGCTTGTGATCTCCAAACAGCGAAATCTGCGCATCTTCGATGATCGGAACGTGTTCATCGCGGTTGTAGTCGACGATGTAGATCGTGATCTTGCAGACTTGGTCGGGCCGGGCACCCGCCGCACTGAGCGCTCGGCCGAGATTGCCGAACGCCAGGCGTGCTTGCGCCGCAAAATCACCATGCCCGACGAGCTTGCCGTTTATGTCTTCGGGCTGCTGACCCGAGATGAACACCAGCTTGGATCCCGTCGCGACGACAACCTGTGTGTACATCTCTGGAACTGGCAGATCATCCGGGTTGATGAGTTCGAGCGACATCAAAAATCTCCTGTTTCGTTCGACTGAAAAGCGAGGCGGGCAGCGAAGGCAAATTAGTGCTCCGTCACCGTAATTCCCTAAATTAATCCTCGGATGACCGGGTGCCGAGCGCCGGCGATCCGACTGCGCGCACGCATTCCCCGATCAGCCATTCCCGGAACGCCGCCACGATATCGCGCCTTGCGCTGCGTTCCGGGATCGTCAGGCAATAGGGTTGGCGCAACGCCAGGGATCGGGCAGCGGGCCGGACCAGCCGGCCGTCTTCCAGCGCCTGGGCGCAGTAGACGCCTTGCGCCAGCGCCACGCCCAGTCCTGAAATGGCGAGATCGAGCGCTGCGCGCGACGAATTGGCCGAAAGGCCGCGCTGTGCCATGCGCCCCGGCTCGCTCCCCGCTGCCTCGAACCAGTTGCGCCAGGATGGAAAGGACGCGCCGGTCGGTCCCCAATCGGTGTGGATCAGCGGCAGGCCGGCAAGGCTGGCGGATCCGGTCATGCTTGCGAGCGCCGGCGCGCAGACGGGATAGACGGCGTCCCTGACGATCTCTTCCGTCGGATGCTCGCGGTAGTGCGGACCGTAGGAGAGGCGGATGTCGATCAATTCATGATCGAACGGCACCGGATCGTCGTCGCCTCTGAGCGATATGTCGGCGGCGCCATGGTCGGCGACGAAGCCGGCGAGACGCTCCGAGAGCCAGCCCATCGCCATCGAGGGCGGCACGGAAACGACGAGCCTTGGCCGGAACGCATCGCCGCCGGCATCGCGCGCGACACTGCCGATTTCCCGGAAGGCCATGCTGAGCCTGGGCAGCATCTCCACCCCGGCCTCGGTAAGCACAGCGCGCCGGTTGACCCGGTGGAACAGTTTTCGCCCCATCTGCTCCTCGACGGTGCGGATAAGCTGGCTGACGGCCGCCGCCGAAACCGACAGCTCCTCCGCCGCGGCCGCAAAACTGCCCGTGCGGGCCGCCGCTTCGAAGGCCTGAAGTCCGCGCAAGGAGGGAAGGGCGACCATCGCGATCCAAAAGATAAGGTGACCTTATCTATTTTGCAGAAATCCTCGTTTTTCGAAAGGTTTCTTTCTCGGTATCGTGATCTCATGAATGCAATCGACCACGACGCAACCGTCGACCATCGCCACGTGATAGCGTCGCTGACGAATGAGGAGCGCGGCCGGCTGACCGGAAAATCGGATGCCCCGGGCCTTGTCCAGTTCGCCCTCCATCTCGGCGCGATCATCGTTCTCGGCGCGCTAATCGCGGCACAAGTGCCGTTCTGGCCGGTCCTGATGCTGCCGCAGGGTGTGCTGATCGTGTTCCTGTTCACGGTGCTGCATGAAACCGTGCACAGGACGGCGTTCGAAACGCAGTGGCTGAACGATATCGTCGCGCGCTTCTGCAGCCTGGCGATCGCGCTGCCCGCCGACTGGTTCCGCTACTTCCACTTCGCCCATCACCGCTTCACCCAGGATCCCGAGAACGATCCGGAACTGGCCTTCCCGAAGCCCGAAACCTTGCGGCAATACATCGTCCACGTCTCCGGGCTGCCGGTGTGGTGGGGCCATTTCAAGACGCTCTACACCAATGCGACCGGTGGCTGCCGGGACAGTTACGTGCCGCCGAAGGGTCTGCCGAAAGTGAAAGCCGAGGCGAGGGCGATGATCGCCTTTTATGTCATCCTGCTGGCGCTTGCCGTCTGGTTCAGGTCATCGGTGCTGCTCTATGTCTGGATCGTGCCGGCGCTGCTCGGCCAGCCTTTCCTGCGGCTTTATCTGCTGGCCGAGCATGGTCGCTGTCCCTTTGTCGCCAACATGCTGGAAAACACCCGCACGACGCTGACCAACTGGTTTGTGCGCAAGCTCGCCTGGAACATGCCTTATCATGCCGAGCACCACACCTATCCCGGCGTGCCGTTCCACCAGCTGCCGGAATTCCACTGGCTGATCGAGCGCCATCTCAAGGTCGTCGAGCCCGGCTATGTGAGCTTCCACGAGAAATACATCGAGAGCCTGCGCTAAGGCGACGCGCTACGGCAGAATCAGCCTGACTGGCGCAGCAGCGCTTGCGAGCGCAGCAGCCGGCCCATGTCGGAAGCCTTGGTCGGCACGCCGATCAGATAGCCTTGCGCCTCGCCGCAGCCGGCCTTGCGCAGCGTGTCGAGCTGCGCTTCGGTCTCGACCCCCTCGGCGGTGACGGTGATGCCGAGCTCCGCGCCGAGCCCGATCACAGTGCGCACGATCGCCGCTGTGTCGCGCTTGTCGAGATCGCGGATGAAGGAGCGGTCTATCTTGATCTTGTCGACGGGGAAGCGTCGCAGATAGCCGAGCGAGGAATAGCCGGTGCCGAAATCGTCGAGCGCGATGCGCACGCCGAGGCCGCGCAACTGGCTCAGCGTCTTCAGCACCGCGTCGCTTTCGTCCATCATCACCGTTTCTGTGATTTCGAGCTCCAGGCGGTCGGCGGGCAGGCCGGAAAAGGCGAGCGCCGAGATCACGCTGCGGGCGAAGCCGCCGCTCTTGATCTGCGCGGCCGAGACGTTGACGGCCATGCGCATGTCCCGCGGCCAATTGGCCGCCACGTTGCAAGCCTTGCGCAGCGCCCAGTCGCCGAGTTGCACGATCAGCCCGGTCTCCTCGGCGGCGGGAATGAAGTTTTCCGGCGACACCAGGCCGCGCGCCGGCGAACGCCAGCGCATCAGGGCTTCCGCACCGACAATCCTGCCGGAGCCGATGTTGAGGATCGGCTGGAAATCGAGCTCGAACTCGCGCTTGGAGAGCGCAGCTTCGAGTTCGACTTCAAGCGCACGGCGCTCCCGCATCAGGGCATCCATGCCCGGCTCGAAGAAGCGATAGACGTTGCGTCCTTCGCTCTTGCCCCGGTAGAGCGCCATGTCGGCGTTGGTGAGTAGCGTGTCGGCATCGCGTCCGTCGCCGGGATAGAGCGCGATGCCGAGGCTGACGCCCACATGCATTTCGCGCCCCTTGTCGCGATAGGGCTTGCCGACGATCTCGACGATGCGCTTGGCGAGCTTTTCGGCGTCGGCGACGCTCTTGATGCCGAACTGGATGATGGCGAACTCGTCGCCGCCGAAGCGCGCCACCACGTCCTTGCTGCTGCGCACGGAATGCTGCAGCCGCTTGGCAACGCATTTCAGCAGCCAGTCTCCAGCCGGGTGGCCGAACGTGTCGTTGACGGCCTTGAAGCGGTCGAGGTCGAGCGAGAGGATCGCCAGCGGTTGGGCGTTGGCCTCGCCAAGCGCCTGGTCCAGGCGTTCACGAAACATCGAGCGGTTGGGCAGATTGGTCAGCGTGTCGTGATGCGCAAGATGCGTCATGCGCTCTTCGGCGCGCCGGCGCTCGGTGACATCCTCGAAGGTCGCCACCCACCCGCCGCCGGCGAGCGGACGCCGCAAGACGAAGAGCGTTCGGCCGTCGACCAGTTCGCGATAGCTCGCGCGCGACTGGCCGGCCTCCAGGCTGGCCTTCGTTTTTCCGACTTCAACGTCGATTTCGAGCGGCGCGAAGATGCCGAGGCGAATGAGCTTGTCCAGCATCTGGCGGTGCGTCATGCCAAGCGCGAAATCCGACGCCTTGGCGTTGCACAGGTCCAGAAAACGCTGGTTGCGCACGATGAGGCGGCCCTTGGCGCTGTACATCAGCAGGCCTTGCGACATGTTGGCCAAAGCGGCGTCGAAGCGGCGGTGTTGTTCTTTCAACTCCGCTTCGGCGCGCCGCTCTTCGGTCACGTCCTCGTAGATCGACACCCAGCCGCCGACGGCGATCGGCCTGTGCGAAATGACGATGATGCGCCCGTCCGACAGAACTTCCTCGTAGGTCGAAGGCTTGGCCCCGTCGATATAAGGCTTGCGGATGGCATAGAGCTCGCTGGCGCTCTGCGAGGCGATGCCGATGTCGGCGCTATGCTGCAGAATGTCGAAGAAACGAATGCCAGGCTTCACCACTTCGGCATCCAGGCTGAAGATGTCGATGTAGTTGCGGTTGCAGATGATCATCCGCTCATCGGCGTCGAACATGCACAGCCCATGCGACATGTTCTCGACGGCCGCCTCGAAGCGCTCGTTCTGGGCCCGTAATTCTTCCGCGATCCGCCGTGCCGGACCAGTACCGGCTGCTCTTCGCTTGCCGGCGACGGAAGCAGTCTTGACATGTGCGCCAGGCATCAGCAGGCCTTCGGACCGTGACCGAACGCAATACTGTCCTTGTCGCGGGTTAATTTAGCGTTCTTCTACGTGGTTGAATCCATGGCGAGCGAAGACTGGCGCTTGGCCTCCAGCGTCTTGAAGCGCTTGAGAAAAGCAGTTTGCGCCCAGGTGACGGATTTTGGCGTGAAGTCGAAGCGGTCGGCGGAAAAGCCGCGCGGCCGGCCAAAGAACTCGGTGGCTTCCGCTGTCGAAAAGCCGGCAAGCAGCGTCGCCTCATAATAGGCGGCGATCTGGTCGGCGCGCTTGATGTCCTTGCGCAACGTCGCGGCGAGCTCCGCCGGCAGCGAGAAACGCAGATGGATGGCGCGCTGCAGGCGCAGCTCGCAGTCCTTGTAGGAGCCGCCCATCACCGATTTGAACGGCGAGATCATGTCGCCGATGACATATTCGGGCGCGTCGTGCAGCAGCGCGGCGAGCCGCGCCTCGGCCGAAGCGGCGGGCGCCAGTTCGCCGTAGAGCGCTTCGACCAGCAGCGAATGCTGCGCGACGGAGAAAGCGTGATCGCCGCGGGTCTGGCCGTTCCAGCGGGCGACGCGGGCAAGGCCGTGCGCGATGTCGGCAATCTCGATGTCGAGCGGCGATGGATCGAGTAGGTCGAGCCGACGGCCAGAAAGCATGCGTTGCCAGGCGCGCGGCGGCGCGCCCACCCTGTCGGCCGCCATCAGGCCTCCTCCGCGCTGACCGCATCCGGCGGGAAGGAGAACTTCGCCCATGTCGGAATCGAGAGCGTTATCGGAACCTCGCCCGCCATGATCGCCTCCCCGGCATCGACCGCCGCCTTGACGCGGTCGATGCGGGCGATGGCGAGGCCGGTCTTGCCGCTGACCGACCCGAGCGCACCGACAGGCCGGCCGTCGACGGTGAGTTCGGCGCCGGAGGCGGGCATGGCATTTTCGGCGGTGGCGATCAAAACGCGGCGCCGCGCGGTGCCGCGGTGCTGCATGCGCGAAACGACTTCCTGGCCGATATAGCAGCCCTTCTTGAAGCCGACACCGCCGGTTTCGTCGAGCAGAACGTCATGCGGGAAGGCATCGCCAAGCTGGTAGTCGCTGCCGCTTTCGGCGATGCCGTTGGCGATGCGCAGCACCTGCCATGCCTCGGAGTCGCCACCGTCCTTTGCTTCGCCGCCATAGGTGCGCTCGACCGCGACATCGCGAAAGCGCATGTCGGCAAGCGCCGTTGAATCGGAAAGTGAGGCGGTTGAATCATCACCCCATCCGACAGTGACAAACGCCTGATCCTGCTTGGCAATCTCGGCCTTGGCCCTTAGCCGGTAAAGCATCAGCCGGCGCACGAAATCGTCGGCGATGTCGGCCCTGCATTCGAACCGGAAGCCGTTGTCGCCCGCGCGGGAGATCAGGAAATCGAACAGGATCTTGCCCTGTGGCGAAAGCAGCGCGCCGGGTTTCGCTTCGCCGGGTTGGAGCGTATCGAGATCGGTGGTGAGGATATTCTGTAAGAAATGCTCGGCATCGGGGCCTGAAACGGAAATAAGCGCGTGGTCTTTGAGCTGGGCAAAGGGCATGAGCGTGAAATCGGCCTGATCTTGCAAAACGGACGCTCATTACGTAAGCCGGCCACACTCCCCCCGCAAGAGATTGGACCTGCCCATGGCAACCACCTTCGACCTCATCCTGACAGGCGGCACGGTGGTCAACCATGACGGCGAGGGCCGGCGCGACATCGGCGTGAAGGCCGGACGCATCGCACGGGTCGGCAATCTCGGCCAGGCCTCGGCCGGGGAAACCATCGACTGCAGGGGCCTGCACATCCTGCCGGGCGTCGTCGACAGCCAGGTGCATTTCCGCGAACCGGGGCTGGAGCATAAGGAAGATCTGGAAACCGGCTCCCGCGCGGCGGTGCTGGGCGGCGTCACCGCGGTCTTCGAAATGCCCAACACCAATCCGCTGACCACCAGCGAGGCGGCACTCGCCGACAAGGTGCGCCGCGCCACCGGCCGCATGCATTGCGATTTCGCCTTCTGGGTCGGCGGCACGCGCGACAATGCCGGCGATGTCGGCGAATTGGAACGGCTGCCGGGAGCGGCCGGCATCAAAGTGTTCATGGGTTCGTCCACCGGCGACCTTCTGGTCGAGGACGATGAAGGCGTCGCGTCGATCCTGCGCAACACCCGCCGCCGCTCCGCCTTCCATTCGGAGGACGAGTTTCGTCTGCGCGAGCGGTTGGGCGAACGCATAGAGGGCGATCCGTCGTCGCATCCCGTATGGCGCGACGAGGTCACCGCACTTCGGTGCACGGAGCGCCTGGTGCGCATCGCCAGGCAGACGCGCGCGCGCATCCATGTGCTGCACATCTCGACGGCCGAGGAGATCGTCTTCCTCGAACAGCACAAGGATGTCGCGACCTGCGAGGCGACCCCGCATCACCTGACGCTGACGGCTGACGACTATGCGCGGCTCGGCACGCTGATCCAGATGAACCCGCCGGTGCGGGCGGCTCGCCACCGCGACGGCGTCTGGCATGGCATTTCGCAAGGCATCGTCGATGTTCTGGGGTCCGACCACGCGCCGCACACGCTTGTTGAAAAGGCAAAGACCTATCCAGCCTCGCCGTCCGGCATGACCGGGGTGCAGACGCTGGTTCCGATCATGCTCGACCACGTCAACGCCGGCCGGCTCACCTTGCAGCGCTTCGTCGATCTTTCGAGCCACGGTCCGCAGCGCATTTTCGGCATGGCGCGGAAAGGCCGCATCGCCGCCGGCTACGACGCCGATTTCACCGTCGTCGACATGAAGCGGCGCGAGACGATCACCAACGCGCAGGCCGGCTCAAAGGCCGGCTGGACGCCCTATGACGGCAAACAGGTCACCGGCTGGCCAGTCGGCACCATCGTGCGCGGCACGCGCGTCATGTGGGAAGGCGAGATCGTGACACCCGGCCAGGGCAGGACGGTGGAGTTTTCCGAGGTGCTGCCGGTCTAGCCTGCCAACGTTGGATTTGTTAAGCGCTCTGCACTATCTTAAGTACGCTATGACCGCGAATATTGCGCCGATAATTCCTGCAGAGTTTCCACAGCTCCAGGCACTCGCCTGGAACCGCGATGTCGCGCGCCCTATCCCCGCGAAAGAGGCCTTTGCGCTTTACGAACGCAACTGGCGGTTTGTCGATCAAAAGCGCCTTACGGCGCGTGAGAAGCTGCTTATCATGAAGTTGGCTGACGAATTTGGCCACGGTATCCTTCTGACCACGTCGTGATAATCCTCGACGCGCACAACCACTGCGCCTTGCAGGAACATTGCGGGTAGGGATCATGAAGGCGTTCGGAAAACCGGAACATAGGATAATCGCCGAAGCCCTCGGGCTGATGGATCGTGACTTTCTGACGGCCACCGAATGCTGGTTTGGCGGCGGTACGGCCATTGTCATGAAGCTTGGCGAGTATCGTCGGTCGCTGGATCTGGATTTCCTTTGCGCCGACGCCAGCGGTTACCGCGAGTTGCGAACACGAGCATCGGAGCTTGGCGTTCGGGCTTTTTTCCCTGAGCCCGTAGAAGCCATCCGGGACTTCCAGATCGACCAATATGGCCTGAGGACCGTTGTGCGCCTCAACGGACAACCGATCCGGTTTGAGGTCGTTCGGGAAGGCCGCATCGGTTTGCGCGGTCATTTCGACGAGGATCTGGGGATACCGGCCCTCGTTCCTTCAGATATGTTTGCCGAGAAGTTGTTGGCGAACGCCGATCGGTGTCAGGACCGTGCGACCGCATATCGAGATGCCTTCGATCTTGGGATGTTGATCAAGGCCTATGGGCAAATCCCGGCCGAAGCGCTCGACAAGGCGCAAACCGCCTATGGACCCGACATTGAACGCAAAGTCGCCTGGGTTGTGGGCAAGCTCCGGGACAAAAGCGAATTGCGCGACGCTGCCGAAGTTCTGCAAATGGATGTCGCTATGGCAACCGAGGCTATTTCGGCCGTGCGCGAGGAAGCGGTCCGCACATGGCCGGAGACCGACAACGGTTGAGTTCCCGGCTCAATCCCCGGCGACGAAAAACAGCCACTGGCCGGTCGGCGTGATGCCCACGCGGTAGAAGATGTAGGCGCCGAACTGCTTCATGTCGTCATAGTCGCTTGCCGTGACCAGCTTGAACAATTCGACACGCTGCCTGGGGTCGAGCTTGTCGAGCGGCAGGGCGAAGAAATACGGCCAGACATAGAGTTCCTGCGGCGTGCCGGTGTCGACATGGACGTAGCCGGCCGACAGCACCTCTTCCAGGATGGCGAGGATTTCCTGACCGTCGCCGTCGCCGGAAAGGCTCTTGAGGAAGGTGATCGGGTCGCCGTCGATGTCGCCCAGCGACAATTGCGTCATGCCATCGCCTTTGCCGATCAGTGGCCTCAGCTTCTCGATGTCGCCGGCCCGGCAGGCCTCGATGATCAGCCCATGCATGCGCTTGACCGGTTCGGGAAGCGTGTTGAGGTCGTAGACGACCGCGGGCGGCGGCGCATCCGGATCGGCGCGTGGGCTGGTGATGCCGCCATTGGCGGGCGGCGTCTCCGGCTGTGACTTATCCGTGTCGTCGGCCGGCTGGCCGCTGCCCGAGGGTTTGGTGCCGGGCGCCTCGGGCATCGGCACGGTGGCTCCAGGCGCAGCGCTGTCGCTACCGGCGGGCGGGTTGACCGGGGAAGGCAGGTCCCCGCGCTGGATTTCGCTCAGTGCGTAGGACGGCGTGCCGGCGAGGCACAAAGGCAGCGCCAGGCAGGAAGCGGCGATCAGGATGTCGAGGGCCAGCCCGCGTGGCCGGCCGAACATCGAAAATCTCACCGCTTGCCTCTCCATTGTTACCCGGCCTGATCCGCGCGGCACCTTGAACGATCAAGCGCATGGGCATGATGCCCAAGCGGCGCGTCCCCGTCAAAAGTCACGATCAAAAGTCGCTGTCAAAACAGGTGCTAGTGCCTGAGCCGCTCCGGCTCGAACGCGCCGGCGATCACCTTTTCGCGCATGCGGTCGAGCAGCGCGAGCGCGGAGGTCTCGCCATTGGCGCGCAGCATCTCGCCGAAAGCCGTCTCCAGCGCGGCCTCGGCGATGATTTCCGGTTCGATGCCAGCCGACAGGCCCTCGGCCCAGGCTTCGCTGTGGCTCTCCACGGCGGTCAGGCGCTTTTCTTCCCTGACCAACGCGTCGATGTCGCTGACACCATGTTCCATTGCGATGTCCACCTTCTGCAAGCATCGATCCGGCGATGAATCTAGCTTGGCCTGTCAGTTCATCCGTAGTCTCTACTAAGTCTTTGTAAATACGACGTTTTTATGGTCGATATCCACATTGCGAGCGAGACTGCTCTCAATCGATGCCGAGCTTAGCCGATTAGTCCGGCTCGCGGCACCAAAACCTTCAGTTTGAGTTAATTCCACAATCGCGCGCTAACGTTTCATTAACGCTGTTGCGCAAGTGCAACACATGATTGCACCAGAGCGGGACAGGACACAATAAGGCGCGTCACATTGGCGCCGATTGTCGCAAAAAAATCTGCGCAAAACGCGGCGCGGCGGCTGATCCGGCCTCAATTGCCGTAGCGGGAAGCGGTATCGCGCGACAATGTCTCGCCTTCCTTCATGTAGCGGGCAATGGCCTCGGTCGCCGAAGGCGTGCATCGGGTGTAGGTGCCGCTGAAAGAGCGATAGCCGCGATTGAAGGAGGCGATGAAACGGGCGCGCCGGTTGGGATCGGGGTTTTCCGACTCGAGCAGCTTTTCCATCTCGACCCTCCATTGGTCGCCCTTCTCGCCGCACAGGTTGCGCAGGAAATGCAGCGAACCGAGCACTTCGGCCAACCGCATCAGCCCTGGCTCGAAAGGCGACTCGGCGGTGCGCGCCGGGGACGCCGAAACAGCGATGCCGACGGCGAGGCACGCGGCGAGAAGAGGAGAGGCGCGGGTCATCAAAGCCTTGCGATGAAAGGGCAGGGCTTTGTGGCGAAACATTTTGTCGCCTGCAAGGCCATTCTGGATGTTCACCGCCTGGCGCCTTGCGCAGGTCCAAGCAACTCCTCGGCAACCGACAACACGTCACCGGCAAGCGGCATCGCGGCCATTTCCGCCAGCGTGTAGAAGGCGGCCGCCTCGGCGTCGTCGCCGGCCACCGGTTCGCCGCCGGCATAGGCCGCGCCGAACACCGTCAGCAGATAGTCGACCGCGTGGTTTTCGGCGCTGCCGTCGATATGGATGTCGCGCAGCGGGCGGTAGCCTGTCGCCGCAAGCCCGGTCTCTTCGAGCAATTCACGCGCCGCCGCGGCGGCGAGCGTTTCGCCCGGCTCGACCTTGCCGCCGGGATAGGCGTAGAGCCCTTGCGACGGCGCCCGCGCGCGCTTGACCAGAAGCACCGTCCCGCCACGCACGACGGCGACGGAAACGGCTGGTATGATCTTGCGCTGTTCCATGGGGTCGCCGAGTTTTTCCGCAGCCTGTTGTGGACCGATCGGCCCGACCGGGTTTTAGCGGTTGCGGCGCGCCGGTTCCATCGCCACTTTCATCGCACATCAATTGACGAGCCCGATCCATGTGCGGACGCTTTGCCCTGACCGCCACGCCGGACCAGACCGCGGCCTTGCTCGGCCTTGCCGAGCTGGAGGAATTTCCGGCCCGCTACAACATCGCGCCGACGCAACCGGTGCTGATGGCGCTCGCCGGACCGCAGCGGGAGCCGGGCTCGAACCTGCCGGACCGCCAGGCGATGCTGGTGCGCTGGGGCCTGATTCCAGCCTGGGTCGAGGATACCAAGGCCTTTCCGCTGCTCATCAACGCGCGCTCCGAAGGCGTGCTGCAAAAGGCTTCCTTCAAGACCGCGATGCGCCACCGTCGCGCTCTGGTACCAGCCTCCGGCTTTTACGAATGGCAGCAGTCGGGCGGCAAGAAGGGCCAGCCTTACTGGATCTGGCCGAAGCAAGGCGGGGTGATCGCCTTCGCCGGGCTGATCGAGACCTATGCCGAACCGGGCGGGTCGGAAATGGACACCGGCGCGATTCTCACGATCAAGGCCAGCGCCGGCATCGCCCATATCCATGACCGCATGCCGGTGGTGATCGAGGAACGCGACTTCAGCCGCTGGCTCGATTGCCGCACGCAGGAGCCGCGCGACGTGCTCGATCTGCTCAAGCCCGCCGAGCCCGATTTCTTCGAAGCGATTGCGGTTTCCGACCTTGTCAACAAGGTCGCCAACACCGGACCGGAGATTCAGGAGCGGGGCGTCGTGGGCGAGCGGCCCGAAAAGGTCAGGCGCCAGAAGCCCGGCGCGGACGAAGACCAGATGACCTTATTTTAGCGAGGGCTGCATTTTAGCGAAGGCTGCTTGCCTCGAGAAGCTGCTTTGGGCCTTCATCTCCAGGGCGCTCTTTGGCGCCCTCATCGCCGGCGTCCCCATCGTCAGGGACCGTGCCGGTTGAGCCCTTTCAGGCGACGCGCGGCGAAACGATCTTCTGCACCGGCTTCTTCTTCTTCGCGGTGTGAAGAAGGGCAGCGACGATTGCCGCCGGGCCGATCGCGCGGTAGTGGCTGGCCAGCGCGGGCTGCGTTTGTCGGTTCTGTTCCTGCTTGTTGCGAGCCATTGTTCTCTTCCCTGGTAACGGTTTCGTGTTCAGCGTTTGGCGGCTGATTCCGACCAAATCGTGACATCTGGCGGTCTAGCCGGCGAATGTTTCATCACTGTGCCGACATGTTTAATAAAATGTTTCGGCCAGTCTTTACCTGTGATCCAACGACATCTTTCCTAAGTCGAGCGACTTGACGGCAACACCTGCCAGCGCGATAAAGCCGCCCATGAAAACGTCTTTCGCCGTTTGTGGCATTTGCATTATTGGCTAGCCTCGCGCTGGTCCGGACGTTTTCGCCTCATCTTTCCCTAGAGTGGACAAACGCCCCGGCCAGCAGGCTGGAGCCCGATTTGCGCCTTGGCGCAGAGCTGGCTTCAGCCAGAGCATGACCCCGAAAAGTGGAAGCCGGATAAGGTCATGCTCAAACAAGAAAAGGACCGGGACCGCATGTCTGACGCATCGAAGGGCCTCAGCCTCTACAACACGCTAACGCGGACGAAGGAGCGATTCATCCCGATCGATCCGCAGAATGTGCGCATGTATGTCTGCGGCCCGACCGTCTACGACTTTGCCCATATCGGCAATGCGCGTCCGGCGATCGTCTTCGACGTGCTCTTCCGTCTGCTGCGCCAACTCTACGGCGAAAGCCACGTCACGTATGTGCGCAACATCACGGATGTCGACGACAAGATAAATGCCAGGGCGCTGCGCGACTTCGGCGGCGAGATCGCGGCCGGAAAGCTGTCGCTCAACGACGCGATCCGCAAGGTGACAGAAAAGACCGCCGACCAGTACCACAAGGATGTCGCTGCGCTCGGCTGCCTGCAGCCGACCTACGAGCCGCGCGCGACCGAGTTTGTCGCACCGCGCGCCGACGGCAAGGCCGACATGCTGTCGCTGATCGCGCAGCTGATCGAGCGCGGCCACGCCTATGTCGCCGGCGGCGAGGTGCTGTTCGACACCGCCTCGATGCCCGACTATGGCGAATTGTCGAAGCGCAATCTCGACGAGCAGCAGGCGGGCGCGCGCATCGCCGTGGACGCACACAAGAAGAACCCCGGCGATTTCGTGCTGTGGAAATTGTCCAGCCCGGAAGAGCCCGGCTGGGAAAGCCCGTGGGGCAGGGGCCGGCCGGGCTGGCACATCGAGTGCTCGGCCATGTCGGCCGCCTATCTGGGCGAGGTCTTCGACATCCATGGCGGCGGCCTCGACCTGATCTTCCCTCATCATGAGAACGAGATCGCCCAGTCGCGCTGCGCCCATGGCACCAAGGTCATGGCCAATGTCTGGATGCACAACGGCTTCCTGCAGGTCGAAGGCCAGAAGATGTCGAAGAGCCTCGGCAATTTCTATTCGATCCACGAACTCCTGGAGACCGACACCTTCGGCGGCCGCACCTGGCCGGGCGAGGTGCTCAGGCTGGCGATGCTGATGACGCACTACCGCGAGCCGATCGACTTTTCGGTGCGCAAGCTCGAGGAGGCGGAAAACACGCTGCGCAAATGGAAGCGCGCGGCCGACCTGGCGGCGGAAGCGGCGAAGAACCTGCCGGCCGAGGTGGTGGACGCGCTGTCCGACGACCTCGCCACCTACGCCGCCTTCCAGCGGCTGACGCAGCTCGCCGGCGAGGCGATCGAGTTCAGCAGCGACGGCGAGAATGCCGCCGCCGCTGCGCTGAAGGCCGCGCTCGCCTTCCTCGGCTTCGACGTCGGCGCGGCTAAGGTGGATGAGACCGCGGTGGCCAAGGCAATCGCTAGGCGCTTGGACCTGATCGCTCAGAAAAACTGGGCCGAGGCCGACAGGATCCGTGACGAACTGCTGGCGCAAGGCGTGCAGCTCAAGGACGGCAAGGACCCTGTGACGGGCGAGCGCGTGACGACCTGGGAGATCAAGCGGTGAGGCCGACTGCTCTTATGGCAGGAACGGAGAGGCTGGCGCGAGGCGCCCCCCTCTGTCCTGCCGGACATCTCCCCCTCAAGGGGGGAGATTGGACGTCGCCTTGGCTTTCGCCAATCGCCGACGTAGCAAAAGAGATGCCGTCGGCGAAACCGCTGATCTCCCCCCTTGAGGGGGAGATGCCCGGCAGGGCAGAGAGGGGGGCCTCGCGATGACTCATCATCGGGTATCTCCTGCCAGCCGCGGCAATGCGCGCAAAATGCGCAAGCAAATGACAGACGCAGAGCTAAAGCTTTGGAATGAGATTCGCGCGCATAGGCTGATGGGATTGGCGTTTCGACGTCAAATGCCAATAGCTGGCTACATCGTCGACTTCGCCTGTCCCGCCAAGAAGCTGATCGTCGAGATTGATGGCTCTCAGCACGCTCTTGCAGAAGTTTCGGCTTCCGACGCCGCGCGAACCGCTAAGCTCGAAGCGGTAGGCTGGACCATCCTGCGCTTCTGGAACGACGACGTGATCCGCGATATCGACAATGTCTGCCAGCATATCGTCATCATGGCCGGCCTGACTGATGCGCCCGCGCCGCCAATGGAGGAGCTCGTCTTATGATCGATCATCTCGGCATCAATGTCGCCGATTTCGACGCTTCCAAAATCTTCTACGACAAGGCGATGGCGCCGCTGGGTGCCTCGTTGCTCTACATGGTGCCGGAGGAACACACCGGCGGCGCCAAGGTCGGCGGCTATGGCCGCGACCGGCCGGTGTTCTGGCTGAGCGACAGCACGGACAAGCCGAAATCCATCCAGCATGTCGCCTTCACCGCGCGCAGCCGCGCCGAGGTCGACGCCTTCCATTCCGCCGCCCTTGCCGCCGGCGGCAGGGACAATGGCGGGCCGGGGCTTCGCCCGCATTACCACCCCAACTATTACGGCGCCTTCGTGTTCGATCCCGACGGCAACAATGTCGAGGCGGTCTGCCATGACGCGGAGTGAGCCCACACGTCGGCCCATGATCCGGAGCGTGTCATGAGCCTCGACAACACGCCGGTCTATACCGGCGGCTGCCAGTGCGGCGCCGTGCGCTTCCGCGTCGAGGGCGCGCTGGGCGAGGCCTCGGTCTGCCATTGCCGGATGTGCCAAAAGGCGAGCGGCAATTTCTATCTGCCGCTGGTTTCGGTGCGCGGCGCCACGCTCGACTGGACGCGCGGCGAACCAAAACGCTTCCGCTCGTCCAACGCCGCCTGGCGCGGCTTCTGCGCCGAGTGCGGCACGCCGCTGACCTTCGAGGCGCCGGACGGCATGGCGCTGGCGATCGCCGCCTTCGACGATCCGTCAGGCATCGCGCCGACCATCCAGTGGGGCGTCGAAGCAAAGCTTCCCTATGTCGACGGCATCCCCAAACTGCCGTCCGAGGACACGATGGCCGATATCGGCTCGGCGCCCTATCTCGCCGAGCTCGTCTCTTATCAGCACCCCGATCACGACACCGACCAATGGCCGCCGGAGGAAAGACGATGACCGACCAAGTTCGAACCGGCGGCTGCCAGTGCGGCGCCGTGCGCTTCCGCATCAAGGGCAAGCTCGGGCGCTCGTCCATCTGCCATTGCCGCATGTGCCAGAAGCAATTCGGCAATTTCTTCGGCGCGCTGGTGACGGTGCCGAAGGACGGCGTCGAATGGACCCATGAGGAGCCGACCTATTTCCAGTCCTCGGTCAACATTGACCGCGGCTTTTGCGCCCGCTGCGGCACGCCGCTGACCTATCGCCAGCCCGGTGTGCTTGAGATCGCCATCGGCGCCTTCGACGACCGCTCCGACCTCGCGCCGCAGATCCAGGTCAACTACGCGGTGCGGCTGCCCTGGGTGGAGAAGATCTTCGAGGCGCCGGTCCTCGACGATCCCGATTTCTACAGAAGGCAGGAGCAGATCATCTCCTTCCAGCACCCCGACCACGAGACGGCCAACTGGCCGCAGCAGGGCTTGAAACTATGACGATCCACGGCAGTTCCTTGCGTACGCTCTATCCGGAGATCGAGCCGTTCGAGAGCGGCATGCTCGATGTCGGCGACGGCCACACCATTTATTGGGAACGCTGCGGCACCAAAGGCGCCAAGCCCGCCGTGTTCCTGCATGGCGGTCCGGGCGGCACCATTTCGCCGAAGCATCGGCGTCTGTTCGACCCCAAGCTTTACGACGTCATCCTGTTCGACCAGCGCGGCTGCGGCAAGTCGGTGCCCAACGCTTCGCTCGAGGCCAACACCACCTGGCATCTCGTCGCCGACATCGAGCGCCTGCGCGAGATGGCGGGCTTCGACAAATGGCTTGTCTTTGGCGGCTCCTGGGGTTCGACGCTGGCGCTCGCCTATGCCGAGACGCATCCGGAGCACGTCAGCGAGCTGGTCGTGCGCGGCATCTACACGCTGACCCGCGCCGAACTCGAATGGTATTATCAGTTCGGCGTCTCCGAGATGTTCCCCGACAAATGGGAGCGTTTCCTGGCGCCGATTCCCGAAGCCGAGCGCGGCGACATGATGGCCGCCTACCGCAAGCGGCTGGTCGGCTCCGACCGCAAGGCGCAGGTTGAAGCTGCCCGTGCCTGGAGCCTGTGGGAAGGCGAAACCATTACGCTTCTGCCGGAACCCGAGACCAGCGACAAGTTCGGCGAGGACGACTATGCAATCGCCTTCGCCCGCATCGAGAACCACTATTTCGTCCATGCCGGCTGGCTGGAGGAGGGGCAGTTGCTGCGCGACGCGTGGAAGCTGAAGGACATACCCGGCACCATCGTCCACGGCCGCTACGACATGCCGTGCCCGGCCAAATATGCCTGGGCGTTGCACAAGGCCTGGCCGAAGGCGGATTTCCATCTGATCGAGGGGGCAGGGCACGCCTATTCCGAGCCCGGGATACTGGATCGGCTGATCCGGGCGACGGACAAGTTTGCGGGGAAGAACTAGTCGATGTACGGCGCTCCGTCACACCCCCCTCTGGCCTGCCGGCCATCTCCCCCGCAAGGGGGGAGATTGGATGTCGCCTTCGCTTTCGCTAATCGCCGACGCTGCAGGACGAGCGCCGTCGGCAAACCTGCTGATCTCCCCCCTTGCGGGGGAGATGTCCGGCAGGACAGAGGGGGGTGCTCAAGCACCTTGCCATCATGAAAAAGCAAAGATTGTTCCTCTTCGACACCACTCTCCGCGACGGCCAGCAGACGCCGGGCATCGACTTTTCGGTCGAGGACAAGATCGCGATCGCGAAGCTCTTGGACGATTTCGGCATCGACTATGTCGAGGGCGGCTATCCGGGCGCCAACCCGACCGACACCGCCTTCTTCCAGAAGAAGCGCACGGCAAATGCCAGTTTCGTTGCCTTCGGCATGACCAAGCGGGCAGGGGTCTCGGCCTCCAACGACCCCGGGCTGGCGGCGCTAGTGCAGTCGAAATCCGATGCCATCTGCTTCGTCGCAAAGAGCTGGGACTATCATGTGCGCGTTGCGCTCGGCTGTACCAACGAGGAGAATTTGGACTCGATCAAGGCCTCGGTCGAGACGGCGGTCGCCGCCGGCAAGGAGGCGATGGTCGACTGCGAACATTTCTTCGACGGCTTCAAGGCCAACCCGGACTACGCGTTGGCCTGCGCGAAAACCGCCTACGATGCCGGCGCGCGCTGGGTGGTGCTGTGCGACACCAATGGCGGCACGCAGCCTTCCGAGATCCGCGCCGTCGTCGACAAGGTGATCGCGGCCGGCATTCCCGGCGACCATCTCGGCATCCATGCCCATGACGACACCGGCCAGGCGGTGGCGAATTCGCTCGCCGCCGTCGAGGCCGGCGTGCGCCAGATCCAGGGCACGCTGAACGGCATCGGCGAGCGTTGCGGCAACGCCAACCTGATCACCATCATCCCGACGCTGGCGCTGAAGCCGGCCTTCGCCGAGCGCTTCGAAACCGGTATTTCCGCCGAAGCGTTGACCGGCGTCTCGCGGCTCTCCCGAGCCTTCGACGAATTGCTCAACCGCGCCCCGGAAGCGCAGGCGCCCTATGTCGGTTCCTCCGCTTTCGCCACCAAGGCCGGCATCCATGCTTCGGCGCTCGCCAAGGAGCCGGCGACCTATGAGCATGTGGAGCCGCAATCCGTCGGCAACCGCCGCCGCGTCATGGTCTCCGACCAGGGCGGCAAGGCCAATTTCCTCGCTGAATTGAAGCGGCGCGGCATCGACGTGCCGAAGGACGATCACCGGCTCGACGCGCTGATTGCGGTGGTCAAGGAACGCGAGGCCGAAGGCTATGCCTATGAGGGCGCCGACGCCTCCTTCGAGCTGCTTGCCCGCAAGATGCTGCACGGCCTGCCGGAGTTCTTCAACGTCACCTCTTTCCGCTGCATGGTCGAGCGCCGCTTCGACGCCAACGGCAATCTGAAGACGGTCTCCGAGGCGATCGTGAAGGTCGAGGTCGACGGCGAGGAGAAGATGTCGGTGGCCGAGGGCCACGGCCCGGTCAACGCGCTCGACATCGCGCTGCGCAAGGACCTCGGCAAATACCAGAGCGAGATCGTCGATCTCGAGCTCGCCGACTTCAAGGTGCGTATCCTCAATGGCGGCACCGAGGCCATCACCCGCGTTCTGGTCGAGTCGCACGACTCCACCGGCGCCCGCTGGTGGACGGTGGGCGTCTCGGAAAACATCATCGACGCCTCCTTCCAGGCGCTGATGGATTCGATCGTCTACAAGCTGATGAAGAACCGCGAGATGGCTGGGCTGGTGGCGGCGGAGTAGCAAGCGTGGGTTTTTCGACAAGCTGGTTTGGTTTCCGGGGCTGCGGGATCAAGGAAGTCGCGGCCCTGGTTGGCAGGGAGGTCGGCGGCTCATCGGAAGACTTCGATGCGCCGATAAATGCCTTTTGCAGCGATAAAAACTGGAGGTTCATCATCCTTGATTGCTGCACCTTTCCCAATCCTCCCGATAGCGACCTGTCCGTGTTTTCGCAGGGCAAGGAAATGGTCGTCGTGCATATCGAAGAACATACGATGTTCGCGCGGGCAGAGCTCTGGAGCGATGGAAGCAACATCTGGAGAATTTGGCACAGCGGCGACGAGAACGTCATGGACTTGCACACCACGGGCGATCTTCCAACCTCCTTTGAACCCCTGAGGCAGCAAGCGTTTTCAAGGCAGGACAAGGAAAGCGACGTCGATTATGTTTTCGACATTCCTCTCAATCTGGCGGCGGAGTTGACAGGCTTCAGGCATGATGAGGGAGCACCCGACAGGGTTTTCTTCGAGCTTGTCGAAAAACCCGCCCATCAATGAGCAGGCATCGCTGTTCAGGCGCCTTGAAGCGTAGTCAACCACTTGAACCATCACCGAAAGTCCATTGATCCATCATAATTTTGTGATGGTCTTGGACGGTTCGCTGGGCCATAGCGTTGGGCCATGGTCACCGAAACCGCTCTCCTCGATCAAGACGCCAAGGCCCGCCGCGGCTTCCTGCTGGCGCTTGGCGCCTATTCCCTCTGGGGACTGCTGCCCTTCTACATGAAGGCGGTGGCGCATCTGCCGCTCGCCGAAGTGATCGCCAACCGCGTGGTCTGGTCGGTGCCGATCGCTGCGGCGGTGCTCATCTGGGCCGGCCGCACCGCCGATTTCAAGGCGGCGATCCGCTCGCCCAGGAGCATCGCCATGGCGGCGCTGACGGCGGTGCTGATCTCGGTCAACTGGGGCATCTATGTCTGGGCGATCTCGGTCGGCCGCACCGTCGAGACTGCGCTCGGCTATTACATCAATCCACTGGTCGTCATCGTCGTTGGTGCAGTGCTGCTCGGCGAGCGGCTCGACCGGCTGCAGATCGCTGCTGTGGCGCTTGCGGCAATCGCGGTGGCGGTGCTGACGATCGACGCCGGCAAGCTGCCCTGGGTGTCGCTGGCGCTGGCCTTCTCCTTCGCCGCCTACGGCTTCTTCCGCAAGGCGCTGCCGATCGGCCCGAGCCAGGGTTTCCTGCTTGAGGTGCTTTTGCTCTCGGTGCCGGCGCTCTGTTACATCGCTTACCTGATCGCAACCGGGCAGGACCATTTCGTCTCCGGCACCGCCACCGACACGGCGCTGCTGATCGGCTGCGGCCCGATCACGGCGGTGCCGCTGCTGCTCTTTGCCTTCGGCGCCAGGTTGCTGCGCCTGTCCACCATCGGCATCATGCAGTATATCGCGCCGACCATGGTGTTCCTGATCGCGGTGCTTGTCTTCGACGAACCGTTCGGCACGACGCAGGCGATCGCCTTCGCGCTGATCTGGGCCGCGCTCGCCGTCTACAGCTGGTCGATGTTCAGGGGCCGCGAAGCGCGCACGGTGGTGCCGGCTACCCGTTAAGATAGTTCAGGGCAGGGAGGGGGCTGATGTACGTTCTGCATATCGGCAACAAGAACTATTCATCCTGGTCGCTGCGCCCGTGGCTGCTGATGCGCGTCCTCGCCATTCCCTTCGAGGAGCGGCTGACGCCGTTCCCGACCGGATCGAGTTTCAGCCTCTACCGAAAGGTCTCGCCAAATGGGCGCGTACCCTGCCTTGTCGACGACGGCTGGGCGGTCTGGGACTCGCTCTCGATCGTGGAATACCTGGCCGAACGCCATCAAGGCGTCTGGCCGGCGGACGCAAAAGCCCGCGCCTGGGCGCGGTCGGCCGCGGCCGAGATGCATTCGAGCTTCACGGCGCTGCGCGATCTCTGCCCGATGAGTTGCGGCGTCCGGGTCGAGCCGCTGCCGATGTCCGCTTCGCTGAAGCACGACATCTTCCGCATGGCGGACTTGTGGAACGATGGCCTTGCGCGTTTCGGCGGGCCGTTCCTGGCCGGCGACCGCTTTGGCGCCGTCGATGCCTTCTTCGCTCCCATCGCATTCAGGGCACAGTCCTATGGGCTGGCATTCGAAGGTGAAGCGGCTGCCTATCCGCAACGGCTGCTCGATTTGCCGGCCATGCGCGAATGGTATGCGGCCGGGCTTGCCGAGACGTGGCGCCATCCCGACCACGAAGCCGAAGTCCGCGCCGCCGGCACCATCGTCGAGGATTTGCGAGCAAGAGCGTAGCGCTACACGCGCCCGAGCCGCCGCACGAACATAAAGACGATGCCGGCGATGGCGACCGAAATCGCCGTCACCACCCAGAATCCAAACGGCGTGTCGACAAGCGGCAACCCGCCGACATTCATCCCGAACAGGCCGGAGATGATGGTCATCGGCAGGAGCACCGCCGTCATGACCGAGAGCACGTAGAGCAACTGGTTCGACTGCTCGGTCAGCTTGGCCATCAGCTCGTCCTGCAACAGGCGCGTGCGCGCCTGCAGCTGCTCGCCGTCGTGATGCAGCGTATGTGCCCGGTGCGAGAGCCTTTCCGCCATCTCGTTGACCGGGTCGGGCAGTTCATTGCGATGCGAATGGTCGAGGTGGCGGAAGAGGTTGGTGAGCGTCGCCATCTGCCGGTGGATGATCACCAGCTGCCGGCGTGCATCGACCAGCGCCTGCCGCTCGCTATGCCATGCGTCGACGACGATGCGGTCCTCGATGCCGTCGAGCGTGTCGCCCATCTTGTCGAGCTCGGCCGCCATGCCGTCGAGCGACTGGCCCATCACCGCCTCGATCAGCTCGGCCGGCGTGCGGAATTTACGCGTGCCGCTCTCCACCAGCTTGCGGATTTTGTCGACCGATTCCAGCGGCTGCTTGCGGGCGCCGACCAGCATCTTGTCATTGAAGGCGAAGCGGAAATGCGTGAGCCCGCGCGCCTCCGCAAAATCGTGCCTGAGGTCGGGCAGGTCGCCATAGAGGAAGTCGTCCTCGAAATCGATCTGGCAGCCATGGCTGGGGGACAGGAAGGCATCGCGCACCGGCGCCGGCAGGGCCTGCTCGGCGCCGATCTCCTGGCGGGCACGCATGTCGGTGATCTGGTAGCTACGCCAGGTCCAGTGCGCCTCGGCGGGGTCCTTGGTGCGGGAACCGTCGGCCTTGAAATAGTAGATGAAGAACAGCCCGTGCTCGTCCGGCAGGTAGGGCGAGAGGTCGGTGCCTTCGGAAGGGGCTGCAATGTTCATGGCGGCTTCGCCGGCTCTTGATGCGGTCGGGGGTCGCGGGGCGGCCTGACGGCGCTTCTAGCATGCGCGACCCTTTCGGGTGTGACAGTTCGGTGACGGCCGACGCGGCCTGGGTTCCGATTTCGCGCTTCCCAAAAAATTCTTCCGCGCCCCGGGAATAAAGCCCGGGCGTCCCGGGTCTTGCTGTGTAGCGAGGCCATTTCTCTCATACCGCCTGAGACCTGAAGCAACTCGCAGCCACTAGAGGAGATTTCTGATGTTCAATATGACACGCCGCATGGTGCTCGGATCCGCCGCCGCCGCGGCCGCCTTCGGCATTGCCGGCAAGCTTGAATTCGCGCCCGCGGCTTACGCCGAAACCCCGGTCGAGCCGCTGGTCGGCTTCTACAAATACAAGGTGGGCTCGCTCGAGGTCACCGCCGTCTATGACGGCATCTGGCGCAAGCCGCACGACCCGGCCTTCATCAAGGGCGTGTCGGTCGACGACACCAAGGCGGCGCTTGCCAAGGCGGGGCAGACCACCGAGTTCATGCCGATCCCGCTCACCGTCGTCGTTCTCAAGATGAATGGCCGCACCATCATGATGGATGCCGGCTCCGGCGTCGGCCAGTGGCAGGCCAACGCCACGCATTTGCCGGCCAACATGAAGGCCGCCGGCATCGACTACAAGGCGATCGACACCATCATGATCTCGCATTTCCATCCGGACCATGCCTGGGGCCTGATGGAGAAGGGCACCAACAACCCGGTGTTCCCGAATGCCGAGCTGATCGTCAACGCCACCGAGTACAATTGGTGGACCGATCCGAGCCGGCTCGCCAAGCTGCCCGAGGGCCGCAAGCCGGCTGGCAAGCGCATCGCCGAGAACTTCCCGAAATGGAAGAACTGGAAACTGGTCGACGACGGCACGGAAGTGGTGCCCGGCATTCGCCTCATGGCGGCGCCCGGTCATACGCCCGGCCATTCCGTCTATCATGTCGATGCCGGCTCCGAGCAGTTCCTCGTTTCGGCCGATACCATGTACGTGCCGGCGCTGCTCGCCCCGCATCCCGAATGGCAGGGCGCCTACGACCAGGACGGACCGATGGCGATCTCGACGCGCCACCGGATTATTGACCAGGTCATTGCCGACAATGTCCGCATCTGCGGCTCGCACTTCCCGTTCCCCGGCACAGGCAGCTTCGTCAAGGACGGCAACGCCTACGCCTTCACCCCAACCCAGATCTGACCGGAAAATCCGATCTGATTGAGATCCTGAACAGAAAGCGACAACTCCAATGAAGCACGCACTTTTCGCGGTGCTGGGCGCCATCGCGGTCTTGACCGCGGCCCCCATCGCCATTGCCGTTCCGGCCTATGCCGTGGACGACATCGAAGGCGCTGATGCGCCCGACCTGACGGTCGTGAAGGCCAAGATCGACGCCAAGGACTACAAGGGTGCGCTGGCCGACCTGCGCGACCTCGCGCAGGACACCCAGCAGGCCGACGTCTACAATCTGCTCGGCTTCACGCTGCGCAAGACCGGCGACTACCAGACTTCGCTGACCTACTACACCAAGGCGCTGGAGCTTCAACCCGACCACAAGGCGGCGCATGAATATCTGGGCGAGCTCTATGTCGAGACCGGCGACATGGCCAAGGCCAACGAGCAGCTCGCCTCGCTGCAAAAGCTCTGCCCGTCAGGCTGCGAGGAACTCTCGGACCTCAAGCAGGCGATCGACACCAAGGTGACGCAGTAGGGCGGCCCGTAAGGGCTCGCCATTCCTTGGGCGCCATGGCGGTAGCGCCCGAAAACCGGAGCCGGCGTTCCTCTCCCTCGCGCCGGCTCCGACCTTTCAATCCTCAGGCGCGCGGCCGCGCGGCGCCCGCCCATCTCCAAGACGCCTGCTTCCAAAGACTGGAGCCGACCATGACACCGACCGGACTTGACGAGAAGCTTCACGCCAGGGACGTGGTCCTGCTTGCCGGCCGACTGCTTCTGTCGTTGATCTTCCTGCATGAGGGACTGGAGCTTGCGACCCATTTCGAGGGTGCCCAGAAGGCGATGGCCGCGCTCGGCGTCGGCACGCCGTTGCTTCTCGCCACCATTGCGCTGCAGCTTGGCGCTGGCCTGTCGGTGGCGCTCGGCATCCTCGCGCGGCTGGGCGCGATCGGGCTCGGCCTGTTCTGCCTGATTACGGCAGCCCTCTTCCACACCAATTTCGCCAGCCAGAACGAGCTGCTGCATTTCGAGAAGGACCTCGCCATCGCCGGCGGCATGTTCATCCTGGCGCTCGCCGGCGCGGGCGGGCTGTCGGTCGATCGCATGCTGATCGCGATGACGAAGGCGGGCAAGGGCTCGAGGTCCGAAGCCGAAACCGCGCCGAGCGAACCGTATGTGTCAGCGGGCGCGACCAGCCCGCCGGTCTGACGCAAGCGCTTGCCGTATCCAGCCGTTCAGCCCTGGCCGGCCAGTGCCGAGAGGCTGCCCAGCAGCTTCGTCCGGTCCTTGCCGATCATCAGCACGCTGCTGTCGGGCGCCAGCAATGCCGAGAAGGGCAGCATCGCCGCGCCGATCGGCGAGGCCTCGGGGCCGAACTGGCCCGGCACGATCTCCGGCGCGACGATGCCGATGGCGCTGGTCCGGTTGAACTGCTTCTGCACCTTCGCCAGCAGTTCGAGATGGATCGAGCGCGGCAGGATCGAGTCGAGCACGATCGCCTCGATGTCGATGACCGAGGTGATGGCGATGATCGCCTCGACCAGCGCGTTGGCGCAGTCCTCGATCCATTCGAACAGCGGCTCGCGCGCGCCTGGCGGCATGGGTTCGAGCTCACGCACCCGGACGATCTCGATGCCGCGCGATTTGAGGTGATTGACCAGCACGTAGATCGAGGCGCGGTGCAGCAGGCTCTGGTAGCGCGCCGGCTTGGCCGCCACCGAATCGAGGCTTGACGGCGAGACCGGCAGCGGGCCAAGCGCCGCGCTGTTGCCATGCGGGCCGGTATGCACCTTGCCGCTTTGCACCAGGCCGCCGCCGACGAAGGTGTCGATCGAGATATGCATGAAATCGCGGAAGCGCGAACCCGCGCCTTGCACGAGTTCGGCCAAAGCCGCCGAGGTGGCGTCGTTCTCAATGAACACCGGCGCCTTCGGCGGCGTTGCGAAGAAGGTCATGAGATCGATCGCCTCCCAGCGGTCGCCGAGATCGTCGGGAAAACCGAGCTCCTCGCTCCAGCCGCCGAGGAAATAGGGCGAGGCGATGCCGACGCCGACGATCGAGGCATCGTCGAGCCCATCGACCAGCGCCTCGAAATTGGCAAGCGCGGTGTTGCCAGCCTTGCGCACCAGATCCGGGTCCGGATAGCGGTATTCATGCGATGCGCGGGCACGCACCTCGCCGGCGAAGTCGACCAGCACCGCCTCCAGCGCGCGCCGGCCGATCTTGATGCCGACGCTGTAGATGCGCTCCGGCGCCAGCCGGTAGAGGGTGGATGGCGATCCGCGCTGTCCAAACCTTTTTCCCACTTGCTTTACGAAACCGGCAGACTCCAGCCCGTCGACGATGTCGGCGACGGCGGCAGGCGTGAGGTGGGCGGCGCGCGCCAGGTCGGACTTGGAAGCCTCCTTCAGGCGGCGGATGGCATCGAGCACGAAACGCTCATTATAGTGACGAACCTTGACAGAATTGCTGCCTTTTCCCGACAAAACGCCATCTCCCAAGTCTTGCCGCGGGTGCGGTCGGCTCTATCTGCAATCGCGCTCGTGAAGCTGCGGATCGCTGGTGAGCACGGCGCGACACTGCGCGTTGCGCGCATGGAAGTCAATTTTCCGGTTGCGGCTTGAAGGCATTTAATATAGCAAATTGAAAAAATAACTACGACCAGGGAGGAAACGTGCTGCAGCAAGGCGCGCTTGGCGAAGTCGTTGCGACGGCGCAAGGGAAGCCCGTTCCGGTAGCGCTGGTTGGCGCCACCAAGGCTTTCGGCGGTACCATTGCGCTCAAGGACGTTTCCTTCGAATTGCGCTCCGGCGAGGTGCTTGCGCTGCTCGGCGAGAACGGCGCCGGCAAGAGCACCTGCGTCAAGCTGCTGGCCGGCGTGCATTCGCCGACGGACGGCCATGTCGAGGTCGACGGCAAACCCGCTGCCTTCCGTTCCCCGCACGACGCGCAAGCCGCCGGCATCGCGGTCATGCACCAGCATCCCGGCTTGTTTCCTGATCTGTCGGTCGCGGAAAATATCTATCTCGGCCACATGCCGCGCGGCCTTGGCGGCATCGATAACGCCGCCATGCTTGTCGGCGCGCGCAAGGTGCTTGCGACCGTCGGCCTCGCCGTTCCTGCCGACACCAGGCTCGGCGCCTTGCGTACCTCCGAGCAGCAATTGGTCGAGATTGCGCGCGCGTTGTCGCTCGACGCGCGCGTGCTGATCATGGACGAGCCGACCGCCGCGCTCTCGCAGCGCGAGGTGGAGCGGCTCTTCACCGTCGTCGCCGATCTCAGGCAGCACGGCGTGGCGATGATGTTCGTCGGCCATCGCATGGACGAGATCTTCCGCATTGCCGACCGCATCGCGGTGCTGCGCGACGGCCGCCTCGTCGGCGTCAGGCCGAAGGCCGAGCTCGGCCGCGCCGCGGCGATCTCCATGATGGTCGGCCGGGAGGTCAGCGACCTCTACCCGGAGCGTCGCGAAAAGCCGGGCGCGCTGGTGCTGGAGGCGAGGGGACTGTCGCGCGCCGGCGCCTTCGCCGATATCGACCTCAAGCTCAACGCCGGTGAGGTGGTCGGGCTCGGCGGCCTGGTCGGCAGCGGCCGCACCGAGATCGCGCGCGTGCTGTTTGGCATCGACCAGCCCGATGCCGGCGAGATCCTCATCGACGGCAAGCCGGTGCGCTTCACTTCCGCGCGCGACGCCATGGACGCGCGCATCGCCTATGTCTCGGAAGATCGCATGGGCCAGAGCCTGGTCATGGATTTCGGCGTTCTCGACAACGCCGTGCTGCCGGTGCTGGGCAAGGCGACGCGCTTCGGCCTCTACGGCACCGACCGCGCCGTCGGCCTCGTCGCCGATTGGCTGAAACGCATGAAGCTACGCTTCGCCGGCTACGGCCAGCCGGTCAAGGAACTCTCCGGCGGCAACCAGCAGAAGGTGGTGCTGGCCAAATGGCTGCGCACCGAGCCGCGCGTGCTGATCCTCGACGAGCCGACGCAAGGCATCGACGTCGGCACCAAGGCCGAGGTGCATGCCATGATCGCCGACCTCGCCGCGCAAGGCATGGCGATCCTGCTGATCTCCTCGGAAATGCCGGAGCTCATCGGCATGTGCGACCGCATCGTCGTGCTGCGCGAGGGCCATCGCACGGCCGAGTTCGCCAGCGGCGAAGTAACCCAGGAAAAGGTGCTCGAGGCCGCAACCCGCACCGTCGAGCAAGCCGGCGCGGCGACAGAAGCGGCGCAGGCAGCCCTCGAGGAAGCAAGCAAAGGGCCTGGGCATTTCCTGAAGCGCCGCGAGTTCGGCCTGCTTGCCGCGATGCTGGCGGTTGCCATTCCCGTCACCATCATTAATCCGCGCATGGTCAGCGCCGCGAACCTGACGGCGGTCTCGATGGACGCGGCGCTGCTGGTCGTTGCCGCTCTTGCCCAGATGCTGGTGCTGATCACCCGCAACATCGATCTCTCGATCGCTTCGGTGATCGGCCTGTCCGCCTATATGGCGGCGAGCATGGTGCAGGCTTACCCGGGCATGGACATCGCATTTGGCCTCGCGACCGCCTGCGCCGTCGGCGCTCTCTGCGGGCTCATCAACGGCCTCGTCGTCACAAGGGGCAGGATTCCCGCCATCGTCGTCACCTTGGCCTCGATGTCGATCTTCCGCGGCTTCAACTCCATCTGGGCCGCCGGCAACCAGGTCAGCGCCGACGAAGTGACGCAGAGATGGCTCGACATGACCGGGTTGAAACTCGCCGGCGTGCCGCTGATCGTCGCCATCGCGGTCCTCATCCTCGGCGCCGGCTATGTGCTGCTCTACCGCACGGCGATCGGCCGCGAGCTGTTCGCCACCGGCTCCAATCCGGACGGTGCGCGCCTCATCGGCATTCCCGTCGACCGGCGCATCCTCATGGCCTTCGGCCTGGCCGGGCTGCTCGGCGGCCTGTGCGGCGCGCTCTGGGCCTCGCGCTACGCAACCATCGACGCCCGCGTCGCGCTCGGTTTCGAGCTGACGGTGATCGCGTCGGCCGTGGTCGGCGGCGTCGCCATCCGTGGCGGCTCCGGCACGCTGCTCGGCATCGTGCTCGGATCGCTGACGCTCTTGGTCATCAAGAACGGGCTGACCCTGGTGCGGGTCGATCCGCTGTGGCTGCAGGGCGTCTACGGCCTGGTGATCCTCGTCGCCATCGGCATCGACACCTTCATCGTGCGGCGCGCCGAGCAGGCGAGACAGGCAAGGATGAGATGACGAGATTCCTCCGCTCCATCGACTTCTGGGATTTGCTGCTGGCCGCCGCCTGCCTCGCGGTCTTCCTCTACGCCGCGGTCTTCGTGCCGAACTTCGTCTCCGGCTTCAACCTGTCGCAGCTTGCGGCCAGCGCGTCGGAAAAGGCGCTGCTGATCCTGCCTATGACGCTGCTCATCATCGCCCGCGAGATCGACCTGTCGATCGCCTCGGTGCTGGCGCTGGCCTCGGTGATCTTCGGCCTGCTCGTCCAGGCCGGCATGCCGACATTGGTGGCGATCCCGCTGACGCTGCTCTTCGGCGCGCTGCTTGGCGCCTTCAACGGCTTTCTGGTGTCCGCGCTCGGCCTGCAGTCGCTGGTGGTGACGCTCGGCACCATGGCGCTCTACAGGGGCATCGGCTACATCCTGCTCGGCACCGGCTCGGTCAACATCCTGCCGCCCGCGATCGTGGATTTCGGCATCGACAACCTGCCCGGCACGCAGATCCCCTGGACCATCGTGCCCTTCCTGGTTTTGGCGCCCGTATTTGCGATCGTCTTGCAGAAGACCGCGACCGGCAAGCGGCTTTATGCGCTGGGCGGCAGCCCGGAAGTCGCACGCTACTCCGGCATCGACACGCGCCGCATGGTGCTTTCGCTCTTCGTCGTCTCCGGCGTCGTCGCGGCGGTCGCCGGCATCGTCTACACCGCGCGCCTTTCCAATGCGCGGGCCAACAACGCGCTCGGCATGGAGCTCGACGTCATCACCATCGTGCTGCTCGGCGGCGTCAGCGTCTTCGGCGGCAAGGGCCGGCTGACCGGCGTCATGCTGGCGCTGGTGCTGATCGCCATCATCCGCAACGTGCTGGCGCTCAACCAGATCGGCGGCGATGCGCAGGGCATGATCATCGGCCTGCTTCTGATCGGCTCGCTGCTGGTCGGCAATTACTGGCGCTCCCTGGAGGAGCGGCTCTCAAGATCGCGCGCCTTGCGCGAGACCAAGGGGTGATCTCGGGCCCCTTCTCGAAGCCCGGAGTCTGATGGAGGAGTAAACAATGAAAAGCTTTCGATTAGCCCTGCTTGCATCTGCGGTCCTGCTTGCCCCTGCTTCGCTGGCCCTTGCCGACGAATGCGCCAAGGAGCCGGTGACCGTCGGCTTCCTGCCCAAGCTCGACACCGATCCTTATTTCAAGGTCGCCCAGCAGGGCGCCGAGGAGGCCGCCAAGGAGATCGGCGGCAAGGCGATCCAGGTCGCGCCTTCGCAGGCGACTGCCGAGGCGCAGATCGATTTCATCAACAGCCTTGTCACGCAGAAGGTCGGCGTCATCGCCATCTCGGCCAATGACGCCAATGCCGTCGCGCCGGCGCTGAAGCGCGCCGCGCAGCAGGGCCTGAAGGTGGTGTCCTACGATTCGGACGTCGCCGGCGATGCCCGCTCGGTCTTCGCCAACCAGGCCAAGGGCGACAGCCTTGCCGAGATGATGCTGGAAAGCGCCTATAATCTGATGGGCGGCGAGGGCGACTTCGCCATCCTGTCGTCGACGCCGACGGCCACCAACCAGAACGCCTGGATCGACTTCATGAAGAAGAAGATGGCGGCCGAGCCGAAATTCGCCAAGATGAAGCTGGTGCAGGTCGCCTATGGCGAGGAAAGCGAGCAGGTCAACCAGCAGCAGGCGCTGGCGCTCGTCCAGGCCTTCCCCGATCTCAAGGCGATCATCGTTCCGGCCGGCATCGGCCTGCCGGCGGCGGCGCGCGCCCTGGAGGAGGCTGGTCTGATGGGCAAGGTCAAGCTGACGGGCCTCGCGCCGGCGACGCTGATCTCGAAATACATCAAGGACGGCTCCGCCCAGGACATCTGGTGGAACGTCTCCGATCTCGGCTACCTGACCTACCAGGCCGCCCAGGCGCTGGCGCAGTGCAAGATCACCGGCAAGGAAGGCGAGAAGTTCAAGGCCGGCCGGCTCGGCGAGTACACGATCGGCGCCGGCGGCGAGCTGGTGCTCGGGCCGGCCAAGATCGTGACGCCGGAAAACCTGGCCGAGTTCAAGTTCTGATTTTTTGAACCTGGCGGGCGCCGTTCACGCCGGCGCCTCGCCACCTTTTCCATCGATTGGACGGTTCAGGCAATGAAGATCCTGCTTGCGGGCGAAACCTTTTCGGCCACGACGTCGGTGGCCTCCGGCGCCGACGTGCTGACCAGCGCCGCCTACATCAACGGCGCCGCCGCCTTCAACGCTGCTCTGGCCGCCGAGGGAATCTCGGTCACCCAGATCGGCGGCGAGCGTTGCTCGGCCGAATTCCCCTACGATCTCGAAGCGCTGGCGCCCTACAAGGCGGTGGTGATCTCCGATGTCGGCGCGCTGAGCTTGCTGGTCACGCCCGAAGCCCGCGCGGGCCGCATCGGCATCAACCGCCTCGAGGTGCTGAAAACCTATGTCGAGGGCGGCGGCGGGCTGATGCTGGCCGGCGGCTATATGGGCTTTCAGGGCATGTTCGGCACGGCGCGCTTCCACGACACGCCGGTCGAGGATGTGCTCCCGGTGCGTTGCCTGCCGTTCTGCGATGGCCTGGAAGTGCCGCAGGGCCTGCAGGCTACCATCCTGCAAGCGTCGCATCCGATCCTTGCCGGCATCGATGGGCCGCTGCCGCCGATCCTCGGCATGAACAAGACCGATTTCCGACGCGACGGCACCTCGCGGCTGCTCGCCTCCTGCCATTATCGCGGCGCGGACTGGCCGCTGCTTTCGGTGCGCGAGCATGGAAAGGGCCGCAGCGCCGCCTGGACGACCGACATCGGCCCGCACTGGCTGTCGCAGGATTTCCTGGCCTGGCCGCTCTACGGCCGGCTGATGGCCAACATCATCCGCTGGATATCGGGTGGATAGATTCCCCGCTTTGACCAGTGCCGCCGCCCGACGCTCCCTGCGGGCGCTTGCGAAGCGGTCAGGCAACACGCTTCGTGCGGCACTGGTCAAAACCTCCCTCAATCTTCGTTAGCGGCGCTGCTCAAGCGCTGGACCGACCTCAGCTACCCGGATGAGCATGCGGTCGCCAAGGTCCGCGGCAACGACATGCCGAACGTCGACCTTGTGCTGGAGCACAGCATGCCGGTGGATGTTATTTGGGAGTAATTGTCTCAGCTTGAAATTTGAGGTTTCGCCTTGAGGGAAATCGGATCGGTTTCGAGTAGGCGAAGCGACTTGACCATATCGGCGGTCCCGACCTTGTATTTCAGAAAGTGCGGCGTGGTCAGATGCGCTTCATATGCTGCTTGGTCGGCATAACCTTCGATCACTCGTACCAAGTGGCTATTTTCTTTCATGGCAACCGCAAACAAAAACAGCACTCCGGGCTCCAGCCGCACCGAGGCTTCGATCTCCTCTGAGAGCAATGCGTTGAAGGCGTCGACGCTGCCCGGGTCGATCTCCAACTCGGCCATCCTCACGATCATTGTTCGCTCCGCTTAAAGCACGCTCGTGATCCCGCCATCCACCAGCAGCGTCTGTCCCGTCACGAAGCTGGCGGCATCGGACGCCAGGAACACGGCGGCGCCGGCCAGTTCCTCCGCATCGCCCCAGCGCCGCATCGGCGTGCGGCCGGTGAGCCAGGTCGAGAATTTCTCGTCGGCGACCAGAGCGGCGTTCAACTCGGTCCTGAAATAGCCGGGCGCGATCGCGTTGACGCGCACGCCGTGCTGGCCCCATTCGCCGGCCATCGACTTGGTCAGCATGGTGATGGCGCCCTTGCTCGCCGCGTAAGGCGCGATCGAGGGGCGGGAGAGCGCGCTCTGCACGGACGAGATGTTGATGATCACGCCCTTGCGGCGTGCGATCATGCCTTTCACCGCGGCGCGGCTTACCTTGAACACGCCGTCGAGATTGGTCGCCATCAACGCGTCCCAGTCTTCGTCACTGAAGGTTTCGAGCGGCGCTCGGCGCTGGATGCCGGCATTGTTGACCAGGATGTCGATCGGGCCGGTGCCGGCTTCGCTCGCTGCGATTGCCCCGTCGACCGACTGGGTGTCGGTGACGTCGATCACGGCTTCCGCCACGGTATAGCCTTCGGCGCGCAGGCGGTCGCCGGCCGCCTTGAGCTCGTCGGCCTTGCGGCCGCCGATGGTGACGCGCGCGCCGGCGCCGGCAAGTGCTTCGGCGAAGGCGAGGCCCAGCCCGCGGCTGGCGCCGGTGATGAAGGCATGCCTGCCTTCGAGCCCGAAAAGACGGCCGAGATAATCAGTCGAACGCAATTTGCACCCTCATCGATTTGTCGCCGGCAAGCCCGCCGGCCGTCGCCAGCGTGCCGCGCGGCTCGATGAAGTGCAAGACTGGAGCCTGCGGCCTCCAAGATAGCGTGCAGAAGCCGCAGCGTGAGGCCCGATCCCGATACCCAGCGGCGAGGACGCCCGCGCTCTGTGTTGTTTGAGGCAACGCTAATGCCAGAGCTTGGCTTGCATGGGCGAATCTGATGCTGTGGCTCAACAGGCTATGGGGGCGAATGATGCTCAAGTGGGGTGCTATCCTTGGCATCGTCGGCTTTCTCGGCGGCTTCGTGGGACCGGTCATCTTCACGCCGGAAGCAAATCAGGGTCCGATGCTTGGCATCTTTATCACAGGCCCGCTCGGCTTCATCCTCGGGCTGGTCGTTGGCTTTGTCCTGCGGATGTTGCCCGAACGCCGCTAGGCTTCGGCGCGGACGGCATTGGCGCCACGCCGGTCGTCTATCTCTATCTGGACCGCCTGAGCGCGCGTAAACCCTCGCTCCGGCTTGCAAAGGCGCAGTGAATTACTTGCCCGTGATGCGCTTGTGCACGCGGCCAAGGCTCTGAGCGAAGGCATCGAACGTGCCGCGTTCGGTCAGTTCGCGCAGCACCTGCTCGTTGATGCCGCCGCGCGTCGCGTAGTCCTGCGCAAGATGCATGAAGTCGGCGTCCGGCGCCGTGTCCGGCGCATTGGCCAGCGCCTTGAAGATACTGGTGATGTACGCGCGGCTCTTGTCTCCAGCCACACCCTGGCTCCGCACCCAGGCGTGGATCGTGTCGAGATATTTGAAATAGCTGGCATAGGTGGCGGTGACGACGCTGAGCGCATCGAATTCGTTCTGGTCCTTGACCTCGATCACGCCGCCCAGCCTGCCGAAGAACGCCGCCACGACCGGGTCCGGCGGGCAGATGATCGTCGCGCCTTGCAGGCGGGCGATCATCGGCATGGGCAGGGCCTTGCCGACATGTGCCGCCGGCGCCACAAGGCTGGCGATCTCCTCGCGTGATATCGTGGCAATCAGGCTGACGACGTGATGGTCCTTGCGGAACCGCAGTTCCTGCAGCACCTCGCGCGCAATCTGCGGCCGCACCGCCAGCATGACGGTGTCGCACTGGTCGAGCACGGCCTGGCTGTCGGCGGCGATGCGCACATCCGGATAGCGCGCGGCGAGGTCGGCGGCTATCTCCTCATTGCGCGGCGAGACCACCACCGGCGTCGTCTCGCCCGGCAGCGATTTCAGCCCGGTGACAATGGCCGAGCTCAACGCGCCGGTGCCGACAAAGCCAAGTTTCATGAATGTTTCGCCCCTGTTCCGGATTGCCGCCGACAATAGCGACGACTTCTTCGCCGGCAAGGGGAACGATTGGCGCGATCACGGTTCCGAGGCGGTGAGGCTGTCGCACAGAGCGACAGCCTCACCTGTAGCCCAGTTAGCGCTTCGGACCAAAACCCGGATAGGGGCTGAGCGGTACGATCGCCGCGATGTCCATCATGCCGGCCTCGATCAGCGGCAGCGTGGCGAGATGGCCGCGCACTTCCTTCTCGTCGATCGCTTCGAACATCATGCCGCTGCCGGGAATGTCGCCACGGTTCCAGATCTGGCGCACGGCGCCTTGCGCATAAAGCGTCTTGCGCTGCTCGGATTCGGGCGGCAGCAGCGGCGCGAAATCGGCGTCGCTGAACTTCTGGGTGTTGCGGGTGAGTAAGGCAAAGAACTGCATGGCGATCTCCTTTATGGCCGGTTGCCGAGGGAGATATCGCGCCGCCTAGCCAGACTGTCCAAGACTGATTAGGTTATAATTGAGACGTTCAAGGTCTTGATCCGTGGAGGCGGAAAATGCTCGACCTGCGCCAGATAAGATATTTCGTCGCTGTCGCCGAGGCCGGCAATGTCGGCCGCGCCGCCGAGCAGTTGCACATCTCGCAGTCGCCCTTGAGCCGGCAGATCATCCAGCTCGAGGAGCAGCTCGGCGTCGCTCTGTTCGAGCGGGCGAAGCAGCGCGTCCATCTCAACGCCGAGGGCAAGGCCTTCCTTGCCGAGGCCCGCGTTTTGCTTGCCAACGCGGCGCGGCTGGAAGAGCTCGGCCGCAACCTTGCCAGCGGTGCGAGCGGCAGCCTGGTCATCGGCTATGTCGAGGGTGCGGTGCATGCCGGGCTGGTCGCGGACATGCTGAAGGATTTCCGCCGCGCGCGGCCGGATTTCCATCTGCAACTCAGGAGCCGGCGAACGGCGGCGCAGTTCGAGGATTTGAGGCAGCGCGTGCTCGACCTCGGTTTCGTCTATTCCCCGGCGCCCGATGGCGATCCGGATATCGACAGCATGCTGGTTCGGCGTGAGCCGTTGGTGCTCGCGCTACCGGAGGGCGATCCGCTGGTTGATGTTGCCGACATCGCGCCCGGCCAGCTCGACGGCCGCGTCTGGATCACGGTCGTACGCCAGCCCGGCGACACCAACCGCGCGCAGTTCCTGGCGGCCTGCGCAGAATCCGGCTTCATGCCTGACATCGTTTACGAGACGGCCGATCCCTTGACCTCGCTCGGCCTGGTCAGCGCCGGCCTCGGTCTCGCGACGGTGCAGGAAAGCCTCCGCGCCGCAGCGCCAGCAGGCATCGTCTTCCGCGACCTGCCTTGGTTCAGGCGCAGTGTGGCGATCCATCTCGCCTGGCGGCGGCATGACCGCAGGGCGGTGGTTGGCGATTTGAGGGAGGCATTGTCCGTTTGATCAGGAAGCCGGCACGACGGGACGCTGAGGATAGAATGGTCGGGCAGCCGTGGATTGCAGGCTTGGATACGTATTATAAGGCAAGGCTTTTTCGACCAATTCAGGTTAGGCCATGAAACAGGCTATACGGCTTTTTGGCGCTATTGCGATCCGTCCCGCCGTCCTTGCTCTCATTCCTCAGTTCGAAACGGCCACAGGATTCACAGTTGCGGTCAAGTGGGAGCTCAATCCGACAGTAAAGAAGCAGATTGAGGCTGGGGAGCCATTTGAGCTCGTCATCACCAATCCGAACCTGATTCAAGATCTGATCTCCTTGGGAAAGGTCAAGGCGGGAAGTCAGGTAGCGTTTGGCCGGATAGCAATGGGGGTGGCGGCCAAGACAGGCAGTCGACCGCTCAACATTGGGTCCGTGGAAGCATTCGAACATGCCCTGAAGAGCGCCGAATCAATCGCCTACGCCAGTGAAGGAACCAGCGGTGGCTACTTCTCCGGTTTGCTGGAACGCATGGGATTAGCGGATGAGGTGAAGCCCAAGCTGGTGGCCATACCAGGAGGGCAGACAGCGTCGGCCGTAGGCCGTGGGGAAGCCGAATTGGGGGTTGTTCCAGTGACTTCGATTCTCGCCGCCGCTCCCGAGGTCATGCTTGTCGGTCGGTTTCCGGCTGAACTCCAAAGTTACGTCGACTTCGCCATTGGCATCAGCACCAATTCAACGCATGCAGAAGTAGCCAAGCAGCTATCGGAATTTCTGATGTCGACAGCCGTTGACGACATCTTGGCGGCAAAGGGCGTCGAGCGCCACTAAGGCCGCCCCTACATCTTGTCGATCACCGACTGCACCCCTTCCGTCGGCGCATCGACCGATGAGCCCGCCACCATGATGGCGGCGACGATCGCTTCCGGGTCGTTGACCACCAGCGGCTTGACGCGCTGCGCGGTGTGGATGAAGCCCTCCGCCGACATGTGCTCGAGCAGCGCCAGCATCGGGTCCCAGAAACCCTTGATGTTGGCAAAGACGATCGGCTTGCGGTGATGGCCGAGCTGCGCCCAGGTCATGATCTCGACGATTTCCTCCACCGTGCCAATGCCGCCGGGCAGCGCCACAAAGGCGTCGGATTTTTCGAACATGCTGTGCTTGCGCTCGTGCATGTTGTCGGTGATCAGCAGCTCGTCGAGTTTGTCGAGGGCGGTTTCGGTCGCCTCCTTGTTGATCAGGAAGCGCGGGATGATGCCGGTGACCTTGCCGCCGGCCTTGAGCGCGCCGTCGGCGACAGCGCCCATGATACCCTTGGTGCCGCCGCCATAGATCAGGCGCAACCCGGATTTGGCAAGCGAGCGGCCAAGTGTGTGGCCGGCCTTGATATAGGCCTCGTCGCGGCCCGGAGACGAGCCGCAATAGACGCAGACGGATCGAATCGTGTTCATGGCGATGATTGGTGATAGGGACGGTCGGCGGGGTCAAGCCCAGGGGCGGGCTTTTTCTTGTCGGACCCGGCAAAACACGCTAGACCGGGCGTTAGGTGGCTAAGGGGGTAGGGAAAGTATGGCTGTCAATCCATTGAAGGCGTTTCTGTTCGCGGCCGGCGGCTCCGTCGTCGTGGCGGGAAGCGCCTATGTTTCGGGCGCGCTCGACCCGTATCTCAACCAGAAGCCGGCGCAGATTGCCGCGCTTCCGCAGACCGACGCGAAACCGGCTGAATCCTCAAGCGCGACCACCGAGGGGCGCGTGCCCGAGGTTCCTGCAAACACGATGGCCCCGGCCAACACGATGGCGCCGGCGAACAATGCCATGGCGCCGGCCAACACGATGGCATCGGCCAACAATGAGACGGCCCCGGCCACCACAACGCCTGCCCAGGCGCCCGCTGCCGGTCCGACGCTGCCGACCTTCGATGTCGTTCGCGTCGAAAGCAATGGCTCGATCGTCGTCGCCGGCAGCGCCGCGCCCAACGCCAGCGTCGAGATCCTGAATGGCGGCACGGTGCTCGGCTCGACCGTTTCCGGTCCTGACGGAGCCTTCGCCATCGTGCTCGACGATCCGCTGAAGCCCGGCGACTATACGATCACGCTGCGCCAGACGGTTGGCGGCACTGCCGTCGCCTCGGCCCAGACCGCCGTCGTCTCGGTGCCGCAGAGCCCGATGGGTCAGGTGCTGGCCATGGTCGAGGAACCGGGCAAGGCATCGCAACTGATCACTGTTCCGCAGGCCGAGACCAAGCCGGCGGCGCCGGCTGCCGGCGACCAGGCGGCGGCTCCGGCAACGACCGCGCCGGCTGCATCCAGCACGGCCGCCGCGCCTGCCGCCGGCGACCAGGCTTCCGCTCCGGCGACAGCCCCGGCAACGGCCGCCGCGGCTGAGCCCAAGATCGCCGTCGAAGCGGTCGAGATCGACGGCAGCAAGATCTTCGTCGCCGGCACGGCCGATCCGGGCCGCAAGGTGCGCGCTTACGCCGACGCCATCCTGCTCGGCGAAGCCAAGACCTCGCCAGACGGTCATTTCCTGATCGAAGCGACGCGCGACATTCCGGTCGGCAACTACACCATCCACGTCGATGGCCTGGATAGTGACGGCGTCAAGGTCGTCGCCCGCGCCGCCGTGCCGTTCGAGCGCGAGCCCGGCGAGTCGGTCGCCGCCGTCGCTCCAAGTGAAACGAAGACCGGCGAGACAAAGCCGGCCGAGGCCAAGCCCGCGGCGCCGGCTCCGGCCACTGAAGCCCCCGCCAAGGTTACGGAGGCGGCGCCTTCGACCGACGTGCCCGAGACGGTCGCGCCGAAGCTCGAACATGCCGGCGGCGCGGTCATCATCCGCCGCAACGACACGCTCTGGCGCATCTCGCGCCGCGTCTATGGACACGGCACGCGCTTTTCGACCATCTATCTCGCCAACAAGGACCAGATCCGCGATCCCGACCGCATCTGGCCGGGCCAGGTGTTCAAGGTGCCTTCGACTTCGAAAGAAGGCGAGGCCGCCGACATGAAGGCCATGGGCGAGCAAATGACAGCGGCGCCGGCGAAGACGGAGTGAGGTTGGCGATTAGCCGATCTCCCCCACGTGGAGGGAGATCAGCAGTTCCGACCAATCTACCCATCCGCCTAGCTTGCCCTGCCACTCTTCATCGTCTATCGCCGATGGACGATGACCGAATCCCCCGAAACCCGCAGCATGGAAAGCCGCGCCATTGCGCTCCGCCTGGCCGCGCTTTCGCATCCGGCGCGCATCGAGATCCTCAAGCATCTTTCGGCCAGCCGCTGCTGCTCGTGCCGTGAGGTGGTCGACCATCTCGATCTCGCGCAATCGACCGTTTCGCAACATCTGAAGATCCTGGTCGAGGCCGGGCTGGTCCGCTTCGAGGCCGATCGGCAGCGTTCGCGCTATGCCGTCGATCATGCCGCGCTCGCGGGCGTCTCCGCATCGCTCACCGACCTCGTCAACTCCTGCTGCGCGGCTCAGAGATAGAGCATGATGTCTTCCGAAAACCGCTCCACGCTTTTCGGTATCATGCGCTGGCGCCGCTGACCCTCTCACCCAAAAAGGCAAGACTTGTGGCCGAAAAGACCGTATCCGCCGAAGCCGACACCCTGACGACCCTGCGAAATCTCTGGCCCTATATGTGGCCTGCCGAGCGCGCCGACCTGAGAGCCCGCGTCACCTGGGCGACGCTGCTCCTGGTCGTCGCCAAGCTGACGCTGGTCGCCGGCCCCTATTTCTTCAAATGGGCGACCGACGCGCTGGCCCACGCCTCCAAGACGCCGCCGCCGCTGCCGTCCTTCCTGCTGGCGCCGGTGGCGCTGGTCATCGCCTACAATGTGCTGCGCCTGATCCAGCTTGGCTTCAACCAGCTGCGCGACGCGCTGTTCGCCCGCGTCGGCCAGTATGCGGTGCGCCAGCTCGCTTTCCGCACCTTCGTCCACATGCATCAGCTGTCGCTGCGCTTCCATCTCGAGCGCCGCACCGGCGGCCTGTCGCGCATCATCGAACGCGGCACCAAGGGCATCGAGACGATCGTGCGCTTCATCATGCTGAACACGGCGCCGACCATCCTCGAATTCGCGCTGACGGCCGGTATCTTCGCCTTCACCTACGGTTGGAAATACGTCGCCGTGGTCGCCCTCACAGTCTGGGTCTATGTCTGGTTCACGGTCAAGGCCAGCGACTGGCGCATCTCGATCCGCCGCGACATGAACGACAGCGACACCGACGCCAACACCAAGGCGATCGATTCGCTCTTGAATTTCGAGACGGTCAAATATTTCACCAATGAGCGGATGGAGGCCGAGCGCTTCGACCGCTCGATGGCGCGTTACGAGTTCGCCGCGACCAGGACCTGGACCTCGCTCGGCTGGCTGAACTTCGGCCAGGGTGTCATCTTCGGCCTCGGCACCGTCGTCGTCATGTGCATGTCGGCGCTCGAAGTGCAGGCAGGAACCCAGACGGTCGGCGACTTCGTCTTCATCAACGCCATGCTGATCCAGCTCTCGGTGCCGCTCAACTTCATCGGCTTCATCTACCGCGAAATCCGGCAAGGGTTGACCGACATCGAGCACATGTTCGACCTGCTCGACGTGCCCCAGGAGATCGTCGACAAGCCGGACGCCAGGCCGCTGAAGGTCAGCGCCGGCAAGGTCGAGTTCCGCGACGTGCATTTCTCCTACGACCCGAACCGCAAGATCCTGAAGGGCGTCTCCTTCGAGGTGCCTGCCGGCAAGACGGTGGCGATCGTCGGCCCCTCCGGCGCCGGCAAGTCGACCATCTCCAGGCTCTTGTTCCGCTTCTACGACGTGCAGCGAGGCCAGGTGCTGATCGACGGCCAGGACATCCGCGACGTCACCCAGGAGAGCCTGCGCGCCATGCTCGGCATGGTGCCGCAGGACACCGTGCTCTTCAACGACACCATCGCCTACAACATCCGCTACGGCCGCGTCGGCGCCAGCGAGGACGAGGTGCGCAAGGCGGCTGAGCTCGCCCAGATCGGGCCGTTCATCGAAAAGCTGCCCGAAGGCTACCGCTCGATGGTCGGCGAGCGCGGCCTGAAACTGTCAGGCGGCGAGAAGCAGCGCGTGGCGATCGCCCGCACCATCCTCAAGGCGCCGCCGATCCTGATGCTGGACGAGGCGACGTCGGCGCTGGACACTCAGACCGAACAGGAGATCCAGGCGGCTCTCGACCTCGTCAGCAAGGGCCGCACCACCATCGTCATCGCGCACCGGCTGTCGACGGTGATCTCGGCCGACGAGATCATCGTCCTGAAGGACGGCCAGATCGCCGAGCGCGGCACGCACGCGGCACTTCTCGCCAAACACGGTCTCTACGCCTCGATGTGGGACCGCCAGCGCGAAGCGACCGAAGCCGAAGAGCGGCTGCGCATCGCGCGCGAGGGCGACGAGCTTGGGGTGATCGTGCGGAGACGCACGTCGGAGGTGAGCTAGCGCCTACTTCCCCTTCTCCCCTTGAGGGAGAAGGTGGCCGCGAAGCGGCCGGATGAGGGGTGTTCCAGGGAACGCCGACGTCTCATTCCGCTGGAACACCCCTCAACCGTCTCGCCGCTTCGCGCCGATCCACCTTCTCCCACACGGGGAGAAGGAAAGGCGGCGCCAAAAACCCCTTGACCTCAACCTACCTTGAGCTTGCAAACCCGTCTCCGAGCCTCCTGCCAAGCACCTTCCAGGAACGGAGACAGATCGAGATGAGCCCCAAAAATCAAAGCAACGGCAGCGTATTCCGGGTCGACAAGTTTGTCGTGCCGGCGCAAGCGCGCGACGAAATACTCAGCAAGGCCAGGATGACGCACGAACTGCTGCGCCAGCAGGAAGGTTTTGTGCAGGACTTCCTGCTCGAGCAGTTCTCCGGCCCGGGCGAGTTCAACATCGTCACCATCGTCGAGTGGGAAAGCCAGGCAGCTGTCGACAAGGTGGTCCCGATCGTCAAGGCAGCGCATGAGCGCATCGCCTTCAGCGCGCAGGAAACCATCGCCCGGCTCGGCGTCAAGGCCGACATCGCCAACTATCAGCGGGTGCCGGAACTCTAATGCATGTCGCCCAGAAGTGTGCAGCGGTTCTGGGACAACGACATGCATCAAAACAAAGACTTAAAGCGCGTCGCCTGAATCCGTTTCAGCGCGACGCGCTTTAAGAAGGCCAACCGGCTCCCGGCGCGGATACGGCGATGCTCAGCACCTGACCGGTGCGGGCGTCGCTCACCATGTTTTCGAAACCGCGCCATTCGGCGGCGAGGATGAACAGCGTGCTGCCGTCGGCTCCGCCCAGCATGCAGGCAAAGCAGCCGCGATCGACTTCAATCCGATCGATTTTCTCGCCGCCTTCGCGCACTCTGACACAGTGCCGGTTCGGGACGTCGGCATACCAAATGCAGCCTTCGGCATCGATGCAGATGCCGTCGGGATAGTCGTTGCCGAGGTCTGCCCAGACGTGCCGTCTGGAAAGGCTCCCGTCCTCCTTAATGTCGAAGGCAGTCAGCCGCCTGGCGTGGGATTCGGCGACGATCAGCATCCGGTTGTCCGGCGTCACCGCCATGCCGTTGGCGAAGGCAATGTTGTCGGCCACTTGCCGCATCGCGCCGTCGGGGGTGATCAGCACGATGGTGCCGGGTCCGAAATGCTCGCCCGGCGCCGGCGCCGGCCCGCCGCCATTGACATAGATATTGCCGCGCCCATCGACGACGATTTCGTTCCAGGGGTTTTTCGACAATTGCCTGAGATCGGCATGGGTGGCCAGCGTTCCGTCTGCTTCCTGCCGGAGCAGAAGGCCCTCCCGGCCGGACACGACAAGCAATCGTCCATCTGGCAGCCAGTCGATCGAATAGGGCAGGACGGCCGGCACCGTGAGCATGACCTCGCGGTTGCCATCGGCATCGACCGCAATGATCTCGCCAGTGCCCCAGTTGCAAAGCCACAGGCGTTCGTCATGCCAGCGGGGCGATTCCCCGAAGGCGAGGCCAGCGGTGACGAGATGGGCTTTCCTGGCGCTGTTTGATGACGGCATTGGCTGGCTCCTGGGCGCGTTGTCCAGCCTAGGACGGATGAGACGGCCAGGTTCCTACAGTCGGCGCTGAAAGTCATGGCTATCGGTGACGGCGCCCGCCTGTCCATCCTCCCGCCATTGTTGCGTTGCGGGGAGGGGGGCTTTCCGCTATTGAGGCGCAACCTGAAACAGGGACCGCCCCCAAGCCCTATGACGCTTCTCGACTCGGTCAAGAATACGTTCGTTCCGATCCATCGCGAAGGCTATCCCTTCATCGCGGCCTTCGCCGCGGCAACGCTGTTCCTCGGCTATTTCTCCTCGATCCTGTTTTGGATCGGGCTGATCCTCACCGCCTGGTGCATCTATTTCTACCGCGATCCCGAGCGCGTCACGCCGGTCGACGACCGGCTGGTGGTGAGCCCGGCCGATGGCGTGGTTTCGGCGGTCGGCCCCGCCGTGCCGCCGAGCGAGCTTGGCCTCGGCGCGGGCGAAATGACCCGTATTTCGGTGTTCATGAACGTGTTTTCCTGCCACATCAACCGCGCTCCGGTGCGCGGCAGGATCACGCGCATCGAGCACAAGCCCGGAAAATTCCTCAATGCCGAGCTCGACAAGGCAAGCGCCGAGAACGAGCGCAACGGGCTGGTCATCGACAGCCCGAACGGCACGATCGCAGCCGTCCAGATCGCCGGCCTGGTTGCGCGCCGCATCGTCTGCTGGGCCGAGACCGGCGGCACGATTGCGATCGGCGAGCGTTTCGGCCTGATCCGCTTTGGCTCGCGTGTCGACGTCTTCCTGCCGTCGAACGCCGTGCCGCGCGTCGCGGTCGGCCAGACGGCGGTCGGCGGCGAGACCGTGCTTGCCGAATTCGGCGGCAGCGCGGTCACGCCCTTGGTCAGGGTTTCCTGAGCGTTGGGCGCGCCGTTCAAAAAATTCGAGGCCCATGCCAGCGGCGGTCCGCGCATCCGCGAGATCCCGATGCGCATGGTGCTCCCCAATCTGGTCACCGTGCTTGCCATCTGCGCCGGCCTGTCCGGCATCCGCTTCGCCTTCGAGAACCGTTTCGAGATCGCCGTGGTCATGGTGCTGCTTGCCGCTTTCCTCGACGGTATCGACGGGCGGCTGGCGCGCATGCTGAAGGCCACCTCGAAATTCGGCGCCCAGATGGATTCGCTGGCCGACATCGTCAATTTCGGCGTGGCGCCGGCGCTGGTGCTCTATGCCTTCCTGCTCGACCGCGCCGGCTCGCCGGGCTGGATCGCGGCGCTTCTCTTCACCATCGCCTGCGGCATGCGGCTAGCCCGTTTCAACGTGCTGGCCGACGACGCCGACCAGCCGGCATGGCAGACCGAATATTTCGTCGGCGTGCCGGCCCCGGCCGGCGCCGTGCTGGTCATGCTGCCGCTCTATCTCTATTTCCTGCGATTGGGTCTGGAGCCCACACGGCCAGCCGCCTTCATCGCCACCGGCTTCACCGTGCTCGTCGCTTTCCTTCTGGTCAGCCGGCTGCCGGTCTATTCGGGCAAGAGCATCAAGGTGCCGGGCGACAGGGTTCTGCCGGTCATCCTCGGCGTGGTGCTCTACATCCTCTTGCTGATGACCTATCCCTGGTACACCCTGACGGCTTCCGTCGCCGGCTATCTGCTGTTCCTGCCGTTCTCGGTGCGCGCTTATTCGAAACGGGCAAAGCTTGAAGGGGAAAAAGTGCCGCCGTCGGATATTGGGTGAGGTCGCGGGCAGCGCCTAACGTTGATCAGTAGCGTTCCTTCGCGCCCCCCTCTGTCCTGCCGGACATCTCCCCCACAAGGGGGGAGATTGGCGGCTTCGGCGCCCGCTTATTGTTGCACCGTTTGAGATTGGCGAAAGCCGTCGTGACGTCCGATCTCCCCCCAAGTGGGGGAGATGTCCGGCAGGACAGAGGGGGGCGCTGTCCCGCCGACGTTTGGAAATGATCCCGTGCAGGCGCTACGCCGCCACACCCAGCCCCAGCCTGTCGATCGCCAGCTTGCGGGCCGAGATATAATCCGTCTTGCCCGAGCCCAGCACCGGGATCTCATCGACCTTGATGATGTCGTTCGGCACCATCAATTCGGCCGCGCCCGCCTTCTTGCCGAACTGGCGCAACTCCTCGGCATTGGCGTCATCGGCCGTGGTGACCAGCACGATGCGCTCGCCGCGCCGTTTGTCGGGCACGGCAACCGCCGCGTGGCGCTCTTCCGGCCACAACGACTGCACCAGCATCTCGACGGCGCCCAGCGACACCATCTCGCCCGCGATCTTGGCGAAGCGCTTGGCCCGGCCGCGGATGGTTATGAAGCCTTCGCGGTCGATCGAGACGATGTCGCCGGTATCGTGCCAGCCTTCCAGCGGCTGCAATTCGCCGGGACGGTCGGCGGTCATGTAGCCCATCATCATGTTCGGCCCGTCGAGCCACAGCCGGCCGCCCTCGGCAATGCCTTCGACCGGCTCCAGCTTCATGCGGATTGCCGGCAGCGGCCGCCCGACCGTGCCGTCGCGGTTGTGTATCGCGGTGTTCACCGCCACCACGGGCGCGGCCTCGGTCAGCCCGAAACCTTCGATAATCGACGCCTGGAAGCGATCGCGGTAGGTGCGCCGCGTTTCCGGCTTCACCGCCTCGGCGCCGGCGACGACGAAGCGAAGGCTGGAGAAATCGCCGTCCTTGGCGGTGCGGGCATAGTTGGCAAGGAAGGTGTCGGTGCCGAACATCACCGTCGGCTTCACCTTGCGGGCGACCTCCGGGATGAGCTTGTAGTGCAGCGGCGAGGGATAGAGGAACAATTTCACGCCCGTGACCAGCGGCAGGATGGTGCCGCCGGTGAGCCCGAAGGAATGGAACACCGGCAGCACGTTGAGCAGGATATCGGCCGGCGAGATCGTGATGCGCGCCTCGGCCTGCATGGCGTTGGCATAAAGGTTGCGGTGCGACAGCACCACCGCCTTCGGCGTGCCTTCCGAGCCGGAGGTGAACAGGATGACCGCCGGTTTTGACGCCTGCTGCCGCTGCAGCGGCAAGCGCCAGAAAAGCGCGGCGGCGACCTTGTCCAAGGTCGTCACGCCGGCGCGCACGTCTTCCAGCCACAGCATCCTGGCTCCGCCCGCCTCGACCGCGGCGACGATGTCGTCGAGGCCTGCCTTTTCGATGAAGGCGCGAGAGGAAACGACCGTCCTGACAACGGCGGTGCGGATCGCCGCCGTCACGCTTGCCGGGCCGGCGGTGTAGTTGATCATTGCAGCCACGCGTCCTGCCGAGATCAGGCCGACGAAGGAAAGCACCACGCCATTGGCGTTGGGCAAGAGCACGCCGACCGCTTCGCCGGGCGCCGTCACCGCCTCGAAATGGCGGCCGAGCACGCGCGCGCCGATGAACAGCTTCCGATAGCTGAGCGAGCCCGAAATCACGTCCTCGATGATGGGGCGGGAAGCGCCGATGCGGTCGGCGGCGTCGCGCATGGCGAGGAACAGGCCGCGGTCGAGATTGGTGCCGTAGAGCCGCGCCTCCGCGAAACGGTCGAACAGGGCATTGGTGTTGGAGACCATGTCGGGGTTGCGCGCCACCAGTTCGGCGATGGTCATCGGCTCCAGCACGCTCACCGAAAGCCGCGGGAACCAGTGGCGGGGCGCTTTCTCCTTCGGCGTCAGCGACACCGGCAGGTCGCGCGTGCCGGCAACGAAGATCGGCACGATGCGCGCGTCGGCCTGCATGGCGATGCGGGTGATGGCGCGGAACAGCCGGAAGGATTTGACGTCCGGCTCGACATTGTCCGGCAGATAGACGGCGAGCCGTCCCTTGCCCTTCAGCACGCGCACCAGCCGGCGGCTGACGAAGACATGCTCGGCGTTGAAGGCGATCGTGCGCGCAAGCTCGCGCCACGGCTCCAGCCAGGGCGAACGCGCCGAGGCCTCGTCCAGGATATGCAGCGTGTCGTCGGGAAGCAGCGACAGCATCAGCGCCGGCTCGATGCGCGACTGGTGCGAGACCACGTAGATGACCGGCGTCTTCGCGCTGCGGGCGATGCGGATGCGGTTGTCGGCGATGCGGTAGGCAAGCTTGAACGGCACGTAGAGCAGCGCCTGGGTGAAGCGCAGGTCGAGCCGGAACCTTTCGATCACCGCGATCAGCAGCCAGGCAAAGACAAGGCCCGCCAGCAGCGCCAGGGTCAGGATCATGCCGCTCTCTCCCAGTCTCCTCCAGCGCGGCTCTTGAGCGGCCGCTTCGAGGGCAGAGGGTAGCGGAAGTCGGGGGAAGGTCAATGTGGGGCGGCGCGAACGGAACGGATCATTGATTTCAGGGCGCGACAGTGATGAGCGGGAAGATTCGCAGCCATCACTTGAAATGGGGTGACGCATGTCGTAAATAAAGCGACACGTGACGGAGAATAATTATGGCTGATCTCCCAACCGGGTTTGCCGAGGCACCGCATATGGAGCCGGAGTTCGAACGCCTGGTCGACCTGTTCGGCGGGCCGAAAGTTCTTGGATTTTCCGTGTCCAGTCCGCTTGAGGCCCATGAGATGATCCTGCACGGAATTCCAGGCCGGGCCTTGGAAAGCCTTGTCGAGCACCTGACCGTCATTGACCTTGCCGATGCCTTCGAAACGGCGTTCGGCATGAGCGAGCGGACATTTCAGCGGCATAAATCGGATCGCTCCAAGACCCTCAACAAGGAGCAAGGTTCTAGAACCTGGAATTTCGCCAGGATCCTCATGAAGGCCACGTCCGTTCTCGGAACCCAGGAAGAGGCTGAGAAGTGGATGATTCAGCCGGCGATGGGCCTGGACAATCGGCGACCGATCGATCTGCTGACCACGGCGGCGGGCACTATGCTTGTACAGGAATTTCTCGAGCGGCTCGATTACGGTGTCTACGCGTGACGCCCTTGCCGGGTTCCCTCGGGACGGGAGAGGTTCTTGGCTGGAGGCTTGATCACAAACGCTTCAAGTCAACTTGGGACAGCGGTGAGGGAGCTTTCAAACTCGGAGGAAGGTGGAACAGCAAAGGTGTCAGGGCCGTGTACGCGTCCATTGACCCTTCGACCGCCATTCTCGAGGTGGCTGTCCACAAGGGGTTTCGCACGCTCGATACTGTTCGTCACGTGCTGACGGCATTCGACATCACCAATCCGCCGGAAATTCATGTGGTGGAAATCAACGATATTCCGAACACAAACTGGCTGCGCCCCGGCATTCCCAGCGCGGGGCAGCAGCAGTTTGGCGACGGTCTGTTGGCAAGGCATCCCTTGTTTCTAATTCCGAGCACGGTATCCCAGCATAGCTGGAACCTGGTGTTCGATCCCGGTCGAGCGGCCGGCCTTTACGAGCTACATCTCCAAGAGGATTTCGCGCTCGATACGAGGCTTCATCCTCCCGCGTGATAGCCGTCAGGTCAGAGCGGCGAAGGGAAATAAAATCCTCACGCCGCCTTCAGCCTGCCGCTGATGAACCGGAACTCCTGGCTCTTGCCGCCGAAACCATAGGCCGCGGCCGGCACCTCGTGCACCAAGGCGTAGCTTTCCTCATGCACGCCCTTGAGCAGCCGGCCGAAAGCTTCGAAGATCGCCTTGAGATAGGCCTCCAACTCGAGCTTGGTGTTGGTGCCGTCAACGACCTTGATGTCGAGCCAGAACGTGCTGGTGCCATGTTCGGCCAGCGGCTTGCCGCCGGCGAACCAGTGCTGCGGATCGATGTAATTGACGGCGACCGCCGTGATGGTCGGATCCTTGCGTAAATGGGTGGCGGTGATCTCGGTGACCTCCTTGGCAATCGCGGCGGACAGTTTGGCATCCGGCTTGCCGGTGACGCTGGTATTGATGATAGGCATTTTTCTCTCCTTCGGGTTGGGCGCCATGCGCCTTCGATGAGAGGATCATGCCACTGTCCTTGCATCAATAAAATCGAATTGTTTTTGACAAACGATTCGATATAATCGAAGTAATGGAAGCGCTCGATCCCGATCTTTTGAAAACCTTCCTCGCCTTCGTCGACGGCGGCTCGCTCGCAAAGGCTGCATTCACTGTCGGCCGCACGCCGTCGGCGGTGACCGCGCAGATGCAGCGGCTGGAGGAGATCGTCGGCGAACCGTTGCTCACGCCGCAAGGCAGGGGACGCGGGCTGACGCCGGCCGGCGAGGACCTTGTCGGCCATGCTCGGCGCATCCTTGCGGTCCACACCGAAGCCTGGCTGGCGCTGAAAGGCGCGCGCGCCGGCGGGCGCATCGCCATCGGCACGACGCAGGATTTTGCCGACCGCGGCCTGCCGAAGCTTTTGCGCGCCTTCGCCGCCAGCCATCCGCGGGTGCGGATCGAACTGCGCGTCGGCCGCTCCCAGGAACTCGGGTCAGCCTTGCAGGCAGGCCAGCTCGATCTCGCAATCCTCATGCGCCATGCGCCATCGCCCGATGAGGTGGCGCTTATCAGCGAGCCGATGCTGTGGCTCTGCTCGGACAAAGGCTTGGCGACGCGGCAGGAGATGGTGCCGCTGGCGCTGCTCGACCCCTATTGCGGCTTCAGGGAGGCCGCGCTCAACGCGCTCGACGCCGCCGGCCGCCGCTACCGCATCGCCGCCGGCAGCGCCAGCCTTGCCGGCCTGCGCACCGCGGTCAATGCCGGCATCGCGCTGACGCCGCGCACCTGGCGCTTCGCCCATTCTGGTATCGTGGAGGCGTCGGCCGATCTTGATCTCCCGCCGCTGCCGGCGGCCGACTTCGCCATCCGGCTCGGCCGCGAGGCGGCTCGTCCGGCGCGGGATCTGGCGGAACTCCTGGGCAGCGGCCTTGCCTTGCCACCCTGACCGGCGAAGAATTCCCCAAAAGAAAAAGCCGACCTTTTTGCGGGTCGGCTTCTAGTCGGACGGGTCGAGGGGTTTGGGGGGACTTGGGGGGTGACCCGTCGATCCAATAATGCCTCACGCGAATGATGGTTCCGTGACTCGGCAAAATAATTTTACAAGCGCGCCGATTTCGCTTTCAGCCAGTCGCGACCGGCATGGGCAAAAACCGCGCAAAGCACGATGGCGCCGCCGATGACGCTGGCCATCGGCGGGACTTCGCCGAGGAACATGAGGGCGAAAAGGATGGCGAACGGCACCTCGGCCGAGCCGAGCAGGCCGGCTTCCGCCGACGGGATGAGCCGTGAGCCTTCCGTCCACAGGATCGAGGCCAGCGCGAAGGAGCAGCCGAAGGTGGCAAGCAGCACCATGTCGCGGGTCGAGACGGCCAGCGGATCGGTGACGAACCAGCCGAGCACGAAAAGCAGGAAGGCCGAGACCGTGGCGGCCCAGACGACGGGTGAATCGCGAAAGGCCCGCACCATGATCATGTAGAGCGCGCTGCCGGCGGTCATCAGCAGCGCCAGGGCGTCGCCGAACAGATGGCCGTTGCCGAGGCCGGCTCCCACCATGATGGCGACGCCGCAAAGCGATACGGCGGCCGCAACCATCGTCTGCAGCCGGAATTTTTCCCGCACCAAAAGGAAGGCAAGCAGCGCCGCGATGAACGGCGAGGTCGCGTAGATGACTGCGACATTGGCGACATAGGTGAATTTGAAGGCCGAGATGAAGGCGATGCTGGCGGCGGCGCCCTCGACCGCAAGCAGCCAGCCGCGCCAGCCGAGCCGCAGGCTTTCGCGCCCGCCCGAACGGCGCCGGCGCCACAGCACGTAGAAGCTGATCAGGATCGAGCCGAAGAAACCACGCCAGCACGTGATGGTCAGCGGATCGGCGTGGATCGACTTGGTCAGCACGCCGGTGAGCGCGAAGGCGATGGCCGATGCCGACACCAGGATGATGCCGAGCGCGCGCTCGGCCGCCACGTCGGCCGGAGCCGGCACGAGCTTTTCAGGCATGTCGAGCGTTTCCGTCATGGCGCCAGCCTACCCGGTTGCTGCTGACAGCCTTCTGTCATCAGGCCCGCTCCCGTTTGCGGAAATGCTCGTTGCCGACGATCAGCAGGCCGGCGCCGACGATCAGCGCCGCGCCCATGAACACTTCCGTGCGCGGCAGGTCTCCCCAGATGGCGTAGCCCAGCGCGAAGGCCCACACCAGCGAGGTGTATTCGAACGGCGCGACGATCGACACCGGCGCGCGCTTCATGCCTTCGAACAGCATGTATTGCGCCACGCCGCCGAGCCCGCCGACGCTGAGGAGCAAAAGGAGTTGCGGCCCGTCGGGCATGCGCCACCAGATCAGCGCAGGCACGGCCGAAAAGAGCAGGAAGTAGAAATTGTTGAGCACGAGCTGGATCATGGTGCGCTCCTGCATGGCGATCTTGCGCAGGAGCACGACGGCGATGCCCCAAAGGACGGCGGCGGCCAGCACGAGCACCACTGGCAGCGACAGGCCGAGCCGCGCCGGATCGCAGGCTATGAAGACGCCGACGAAGCCGATGAACACCGCGATCCAGCGCAGCAGTGGTACCGTCTCGCCCAGGATCAGCACCGACAGCACGGTGACGATGATCGGCGCGGCGTAATAGATGGTGGTGAGCTCGGCGAGCTGCAGCGAGCGCGCGGCGTTGTAGTAGCAAAGCCAGGCGGCCAGCGTGAAGGCGCTGCGCACCAGCATCGGCTTGACGATCGCAGAGTCTATCGTGTCGGCAAACAGCCGCTTGCCGCCGATCGCGCCGCAGGCGACGAGCACGGTGATCGAGCGGACGAACATGATCTGCCAGACCGTCATGCCGGCGACCAGAAGCTTGATCGAGGCATCCTGTGCTGAAAACAGGAAATAGGCGGCAGCCGTGAACAGGATGCCGGCCAGCACCCTTTCGCGGCTTTCGAGGACGACGACATCGGCCATGCGGTTCAGCGTGGTTCGCGTGAGGCGGTTCCGCCCCAGTCGGAGCCACGCCGCAGCTATACGAGTGAAAACAAGCGCTGCGCTGCTCCAGCGCGGCGCTTGCGTTGGCGCAGGGGCTGCCGCTGCGGCTGGTTTGGGCCTACTGCGTCGCCTGGTAGAGCTCGGACGCCGCGTCCTTCAGCGCGCGCCGACCGTCGGGCCGCAAATACATCATGTGGCCGCCCTCGACGACGTCGAGCCGGATCGGCTTGGCGTCGGCCAGCGAGGGAACCTGGTTCACCAGGTAGCGCGAGCCGAGATAGGGTGTGACGAGGTCGGTATAGCCGTTGACGATGACGACGCCGAGGCCAGGGTTGAGCGAGCGCGCCCGCTGCAGGTCGTTCATCACCCCGGCATAGCCCTGGCCCGAGTTGCCGTAGTCCCAATTGCGGCTGATCTCGCCATTGAGCAATCGGTAGCTGACATCGGTGCGGTAGTTCAATTCGTCACGAACATAGGCGACGAAGGCGGAGGTGAGCACCGGAACGCTGCGGTCGAGTACCGGATCCGGGCCGGCGTCACGCGCGCTTTGCGGCGCGATGTCGGCGGTGCCGATGGTCGCGTCATAGGGGCTGAGCACCTTGCCCGTGGCGCGCTGGAATTCCTTGGCGAAAAGCCCGGTGGGGATGCGGGCGAAATTGCGTTGGACGAGCTCGAGCGGCAGGCCGGTGATCTCCGAAACGCGCCCGCTGGCCAGTTTGCCGCCTTGCTCCAGCCCGCTGTTCAGTGCCGTCAGGTAATCGCCGAGTGCGTAATGCTCGACTTCGGCCAGCCTGTCGCGGAGCGCGTCGCCGGTCACGCCGTCGCCCTTCAGCCGCGTTGCCGCCAGCGAGGGCAACTCGAGCGCCCAATGCAACTGGTCGAACTGATCGGGCCGCACCAGCATGAACTCCAGCGCCGGCGAGATCAGCACGATGCCGCTTGGGCTCAGGCCGACATCCTCCTGCAGCGTGCGGGCAAGCAGTGCGGCGCGAAAGCCGCCATAGCTTTCGCCGGCGAGGAACAGCGGCGATCCGGTGCGGCCGTTCTGCGCCAGATAGAGCCGGATGAAGGCGCCGACCGAGCTGGCGTCTGCGTCGACGCTCCAGAATTCCTTCGGCTCATGCCCCGGCGCCTCGCGGCTGTAGCCGGTGCCGACCGGATCGACGAAGACAAGATCGCTCATGTCGAGCCAGCTGTCGGGATTGTCGATGAGCTTTTGCGGCGGCCGCAGGAACTCGCCGTCGGCGGCGGTCTCGACGATGCGCGGTCCGATCGCGCCGAGATGCAGGTAAGCCGACGCCGCGCCCGGCCCCCCGTTGAAGACGAAGGTGATCGGCCGATCCTTCGCCGGGGCGGGCGACTGCTGTGTGTAGGCGACATAGAAGATCTCGGCCGTGACCTCGCCCTTGCCGGACAAGAGCGACAGCGTGCCCGCCTTGGCCTGGTAGTCGAGCTTGCGGCCGGCGAGCGTGATCGAATGCTCGGTCACCTGCGGCGGCGGCAACAGCGACAGCACGCCGCCTTCGGGTGCCGGGCGTTCGGAGGGCGCGGCGAAGGCGGGCTGAACGAAGGCGGCGAGCGCCAGGATGGCGAGGGGGATGAGCTTGGATCGCATAGTGGCTCCGCGGGAATGACACCCGCAAGGTATGGCCTGGGTGGGTGAAGTCAAAGGGGCGGGGCGCAAAAGCTGCCAATCTCCCCCGCAAGGGGGGAGATCAGCTTTCGTCGCGGCCTTCGCAAATCACCCAGGCAGCGGAAAGGGCGTGCTGTCCCGCCGTCATATCAGTGCTATCAAGGCGTCAAAGACTGATCGAAAGGAATCTCGACAATGGACGCGACCGCACTCAAGGCCATGCAGGCGCCGCTGAAAGACGCTTATCGCGACGATGCCGCGCGAGCGCTGATCACGCTCAAGGCCCGCGGCACGCTCGACGATCAGTCGATCGCCTGCAAGGTGGAGACGGGCAGGGCGCTCGCCATTGCCGGGCTTCATCCGGCCACCGGCGGCTCGGGGCTGGAGCTTTGCTCGGGTGATATGCTGCTCGAAGCGCTGGTCGCTTGCGCCGGCGTGACGCTGAAAGCGGTGGCGACGGCGCTGGAGTTCAAGCTCGGCAACGCCACCGTCGAGGCAGAGGGCGACCTCGATTTTCGCGGCACGCTCGGCGTCGCCAGGGACGCGCCGGTCGGCTTCCGCGAAATAAGGCTGAAGTTCGGCCTCGACACCGACGAGCCGCAGGAGCGCATCGATTCGCTCTTGAAGCTTACCGAGAGTTACTGCGTGGTGTTTCAGACTATCAACAACAAGCCGGCGTTGAGCGTGAGCGCCGAACGCTGATCACTGGCGCTATTGCGCCGACGGCGTCTCCGCGTCCCCTTCATCGGTAAATGGCGAGGCGCTCGGCACGCACTGCACGGCCCAGCCCTGCGGCGTCGGCTGCTTCTGGTATTCGGTGACGGCGTTGGTGCACTGTTCGCGGGTATCGAAGGTGCTGGGCAGCACCACCATGCCGCCTTGCGGGCCGGCGATCACCAGATACCAGACTAACGCTACGCTGGGTGTAGCAGCCATGGGGAATTCCTCGCTTTGCTGAAATGTCGGAGTCGGACCGATCCTAGCAACTCCCCGCCGATGGCGAAAGCAGGGCGGCGGCACACGCTTTCGCCGCCCTGTTCACAGACCGGTGAATAGAGTGATCGTGACCCGCGCTCACTCGGCCGCGAAGCAGTAGAACAGGCCGTCGCCGCCGGTGCCCTTGAGCGCCTCCTGGCTGCAGCCGCCGCGCGAGGCATGCGAGGAATTCCACGACTTCGCCGCCGCCGAATCGTCGAGCCCGGCACGATCGTGGTGCCCCATCATGGCAGCGCCTTCGGCGTTGCTCATCGTCCAGTCGCCGCAGGTCTGGTCGGCGATCCTGGTGCCGTCGGGCTTGGAGCCGGTCAGCATGTCGTGACGGTTCGGCGTATCGCCGCGGCCGTTGATCGTCTCGCCCTTTTCGGTCAGCGCCGTCTGCTTGGTTATGCCGTTGGCGTCGCTGTGCAGCGAGGCGACATCGTCGGCGATCTTCTCGCCCTTGGCGTTGAACCATGGGCCCTTGCCGATGCGGTCGCGCGCGTCTTCGGTGCTGGAGGAAAGATAGGCATGCCAGGTCTTGCCGGTGACACCGGCCGCTTCGGCCAGCGAGGCGCAATGCGCGTCGGCGCCCTTCAGCCCACCGAGATCGGCGCCCTTGCCGGAGCCGGCACTGGTGACGAAGAAGCTAATCTTTGCGTCTTGCGAGAACGCGGCGCCCGCCGTGGCGGCAAGAGCGACGGCTGTCGCGATGGCGGCAACGAGAAGAAGTCTGCGCATATCGGTCCTCCAGTTTCGAATGTCCTACATTCGAAGAACGTAGCCGAAGGCCTGTTTAATCCGTTTCGAACTCAAGTTTGTTCGAAGCTTATTCCGGCTGCCGGTAGGCGACGAAGCGGTTGTGCTTGGCTTGGAAGATCAGCCCGGTTTCCTTCAGCTCCGGGCTGGCCAAAGGCACGATGCGCCTGGCGATCTCGGACGGATGCGGCAGCGTCTCCGGATCTTCGCCGGGCATGGCTTGCGCGCGCATCGCGGTGCGGGTGGCGCCAGGATCGACGGCGTTGACCCTCAGAGGCAGGGTCTCGGTCTCATGTGCCCAGGAGCGCATCATCGTCTCCACTGCAGCCTTTGAGGCCGCATAAGGCGCCCAGAAGGCGCGTGCCGAATGAGCGGAGCTGGCGGACATGATGATGGCGCGGCCGGCGTCGGAGAGCCTGAGCAGCGGGTCGACCGAACGGATCAGCCGCCAGGTCGAGGTGACGTTGATGGTCATCACTTTTTCGAAGGTCTTTGCCTCGACATGGCCGATCGGCGAGATCACGCCGAGCACGCCGGCATTGGCGACCAGGATATCAAGCTTGCCCCAGCGCTCATGGATTGCGCCGCCCAGCCGGTCGATGCCGGCCATGTCGGAAAGATCGAGCGGTACCAGCGTCGCCTGTCCGCGGCCGTCCGTCTTGATCTGGTCGTCCAGTTCTTCCAGTCCGCCGACGGTGCGCGCCACCGCGATAACATGCGCGCCGGCCGCGGCCAGCTCCCTGGCGATGAAATAGCCGATGCCGCGCGAGGCGCCGGTAACGACCGCCACGCGGCCGGAAAGGTCGAGGGTCATGCGAAAGCTTCCATCAGGCGGGCGCGAGACACTTGGCGAAGGAGTCCGGCGCCCTACGCCCCGCTGTTCGCCAGCAGCGACAGCGTGCGCACGTTGTCGTGGCCTTCGAAGTCGAGCAGGCGGGTGGGGTATTGTCCGGTGAAGCAGGCGTCGCAGAATTGCGGCTGCTCGTTGTCGCGTCCGGCCTCGCCGACGGCGCGGTAGAGCCCGTCGATCGACAGGAAGCCGAGCGAATCGACGCGGATGAACTCGGCCATCTCCTCGACCGACATGCGCGAGGCAAGCAGCTTCGACTTCTCCGGCGTGTCGACGCCGTAGAAGCACGACGCGCTGGTCGGCGGCGAGGCGATGCGCATATGCACTTCCTTCGCGCCGGCGTCGCGTACCATCTGCACGATCTTCTGGCTGGTGGTGCCGCGCACGATGGAATCGTCGACCAGCACCACGCGCTTGCCTTCGATCATGCGGCGGTTGGCGTTGTGCTTGAGCTTGACGCCCATGTGGCGGATGGAATCGCCCGGTTGGATGAAGGTGCGGCCGACATAGTGGTTGCGGATGATGCCGAGCTCGAAGGGAATACCGGCGGCCTGGCTGAAGCCGATCGCGGCCGGCGTGCCGGAATCCGGCACCGGCACCACGATGTCGGCCTCGACCGGGTTTTCCTGCGCAAGTTCGGCGCCGATGCGCTTGCGCACCTCGTAGACGTTGCGGCCCTCGACGGAGGAATCCGGCCGCGCGAAATAGACATATTCGAAGATGCAGAAACGGGTCTTCTGCGGCTCGAACGGGAACAGGCTCTCGATGCCCTTGGAGGTGACGACCACCATCTCGCCGGGCTTGATGTCGCGCACGAAGCGGGCGCCGATGATGTCGAGCGCGCAGGTTTCGGAGGCGAGGATCCAGGCGCCGTCGAGGTCGCCCAGCACCAGCGGCCGGATACCGAGCGGGTCGCGGCAGCCTATCATCTTCTTGGCCGTCATCGCCACCAGCGAGAAGGCGCCCTCGACCTGGCGCACGGCATCGATGAAGCGCGAATTGAGATCACGTTCCTTGCTGGTAGCGACCAGATGCAGCAGCGTCTCGGTGTCGGAGGTGGAGGAAAATATCGCCCCCTGCTTCTGCAACGCGCGCTGTACCGTCATCGCATTGGTGAGATTGCCGTTGTGGGCGACAGCGAAGCCGCCTTCGCCGAGTTCGGCGAAGAAGGGCTGGACGTTGCGCAGGCCGGAGCCGCCCGTGGTGGCGTAACGGGTGTGGCCAATGGCGCGGTTTCCTTGCAGGCTGTCGATGACGCGCTGCTTGGTGAAGGTGTCGCCGATCAGGCCGATATGGCGCTCGACATGGAACTGGGTGCCGTCATAGGAAACGATGCCTGCCGCCTCCTGGCCGCGATGCTGCAGGGCGTGCAGGCCGAGTGTGACGATGGCCGCCGCATCCTGCCGGCCGAAAATGCCAAATACGCCGCATTCATCGTGGAAATGGTCGTCGGCCTCGGCGGAAAGCACGTCGTCTGCGTCTGCCTTCGAGTCTGCCATGGGGGCTCAAGCTCCGCTAAAATCGCCATATAAGGCGATCGCTCGTCGAAAGCAACGCACGCCGTTCGGCATTCGCATCAACGTCAGGTCGGCGAGCCCTGCCGGCCCGCAATCAGTTTGCCGGCGCTGGCGCCGGGGCAGGAGCCGGGGCAGGAGCCGGCTCGTTGTCGGCCGGGGCGTCGCCCTCGCTGTCGTCGGGCGCCGGCGCGGTGTCGTCGCCTGCCGGCGGCTCGGCCGCGGGCTGGTCGGTCGTCGCCGGGGCGCCTGCCTGCGGCGTGCCCTTATGCGTGTATTTGTTGACCAGTTCCTCGGTGTTTTCCGGCAGCACGCTTTCCAGCTTGGCGCCGATCGTCTCGAGCAACGGCCGCGACTTGGCGTTGGCTATCCAGGGCGGCGCCTTGGCGCCCGCCAGCCAGTTGAAGAACAGAAGCGCCACCGCGACCACCAGGATGCCGCGCGCCGCGCCGTAGAGGAAGCCGAGCGTGCGGTCGAGCGCGCCGATGCGCGAATCGATGATCCAGTCGGCGAGCTTCATGGTGATGACGGAGACGACGATCAGCGCGATCAGGAAAACGACGCCGGCGGAAGCCGCCATCGCGATCTTGTCGTTGTCGACATAGGGCTGAACATAGGGCAGGACCGGCTTGTAGAAGAAGAACGCCGCCGCCGCCGCCGCCGCCCAGGAAACCACCGACAGCACTTCCCGGGAGAAGCCGCGCACCATGGCAAGCATTGCCGAGACCAGGGTGAAGCCGACGAGGATTCCGTCAAGCAGCGTAATCGGCATGTCTTTGGCCCCACTCCGATCTCTGTTCACGGCCCGACGGGCCGCATCACTCCCCCTCGTCGGCGCGGCTGCGCCGTGAGCCGGCTATGCGCGCCACAAGGTCGGCAAGCTCGGTGGGCTGGAATGCGCCGGCCCCGATGCCCCCGGCAACTTCCTCGCTGCCAAGCGGCAGCACCGCGCTTCCAAAACCCAGCTTTTCGGCTTCCTTGAGGCGCTGCTGCGCATGCGCAACCGGCCTCACCGCGCCCGATAGGCTGATTTCGCCGAAATAGACGCAATCGGCGGGAAGGGCAAGACCGGTGAGCGAGGAAACAAGTGCCGCGGCGACCGCGAGATCGGCCGCCGGCTCCGAGATCCGGTAGCCGCCGGCGACATTGAGATAGACGTCTTGCTGGCCGAAGCGCACACCGCAATGCGCCTCCAGCACGGCGAGCACCATCGACAGCCGCGCGCCGTCCCAGCCGACCACGGCGCGGCGCGGCGTGCCGAGCGAGGAAGGCGCGACCAGCGCCTGGATCTCGACCAGTACCGGCCTTGTGCCTTCCATGCCTGCGAAAACCGCGGCGCCCGGCGATTTCGCATGCCGTTCGCCGAGGAACAATTCCGACGGATTGGCGACCTCGCGCAGGCCCTTGTCCGACATTTCGAACACGCCGATCTCGTCGGTCGGGCCAAAACGGTTCTTCACCGTGCGCAGGATGCGGAAGTGATGGTTGCCTTCGCCCTCGAAATAGAGCACGGCATCGACCATGTGCTCGACGACCCGCGGTCCGGCGATCTGGCCCTCCTTGGTGACATGGCCGACAAGCACGATCGCGGCACCTGTGGATTTCGCATAGCGGATCATCGCCTGCGCGGCCGCGCGCACCTGGGTGACGGTGCCCGGCGCCGAATCGGCAAGGTCGGTCCATAGCGTCTGGATGGAATCGAGGATCACGAGATCGGGCCGTTTGCCGTCGGCTATGGTCGCCAGGATGTCCTCGACATTGGTCTCGGCGGCAAGCTCCACCGGTGTGTTCGCGACGCCTAGGCGCTGCGCCCGCAGCCTGATCTGCGCGACCGCTTCCTCGCCGGAGACATAGACGATGCGATGGCCCTTCGAGGCGAGCGCGGCCGCGGCTTGCGTCAGCAGCGTCGACTTGCCGATGCCGGGATCGCCGCCGACCAGCAGCGCCGAGCCGCGCACGAAGCCGCCGCCTGTGGCGCGGTCGAGCTCGCCGATGCCAGACACGATGCGCGGCGCGTCCTCGATATCACCCGACAGGCTTGTGAGCACCACGGCGCGGCCCTTGCGGGCGTTGCGGGTATTGGCCGGCCCCGAGCCGATGCCGCCGGACGTGCCTTCCTCGACGAGCGTGTTCCACTCGCCGCAGGCATCGCATTTGCCGGCCCAGCGCTGATGCACCGAGCCGCAATTCTGGCAGATGAACTGAACGCGCGATTTGGCCATTAGGGGCGGCCTGCGACAAACATTGCTGGATAGGTCGGCGGGCCAGCCCACTCCTCTGTCCTGCCGGACATCTCCCCCTCAGGGGGGGAGATCAGCAGCTTTGGCGACGGCGCCCATCTTGCAACGTCTGCGATTGGCGAAAGCCGACGCGATATCCAATCTCCCCCCTTGAGGGGGAGATGTCCGGCAGGACAGAGAGGGGGGCGAAGGAATGAGGCCTTTCTCAAGAGCTCACTCAAACCTTTCCGGCAGATGGTGCTCTTCCGCCAGATCCGAGAACCGCGTGAACTCGCCGTGGAAGGCGAGGCTGACCGATCCGGTCGGTCCGTGGCGCTGCTTGGCCACGATGCACTCGGCCTTGCCGCGCGCCTCGTTCATTTCGTTTTCCCACTTGATGTATTCGTCGGTGCCGAGCTTCGGCTCGCGGTTCTTGAGGTAATATTCCTCGCGATAGACGAACAGCACCACGTCGGCGTCCTGCTCGATGGAGCCTGATTCACGCAGGTCCGAGAGCTGCGGGCGCTTGTCGTCGCGGCTTTCGACCTGGCGCGACAGCTGCGACAGCGCGATGATCGGCACACCGAGTTCCTTGGCCAGCGCCTTCAAGCCTGTGGTGATCTCGGTGATTTCCTGCACGCGGTTCTGCGAGGCCTTGGCGCTCGACCCCTGCATCAGTTGGATATAGTCGATGACGATGAGGTCGAGGCCGCGCTGGCGCTTCAGCCGCCGCGCCCGGGCGGAGAGCTGCGCGATCGAGATGCCGCCGGTCTGGTCGATGAACAGCGGGATTTTCTGCATTGTTTGCGAGCAGGCCACCAGCTTCTCGAAATCGATCTCGGTGATCTCGCCGCGGCGGATCTTCGAGGATGAGATTTCGGTCTGCTCGGAGATGATGCGGGTGGCGAGCTGCTCCGACGACATTTCCAGCGAAAAGAAGCCGACGACGCCGCCATTGGCGGCTTTGAACGAACCGTCGGCCTGCTGGGCCGGCACGTAAGCTTCGGCGATGTTGAAGGCGATGTTGGTGGCCAAAGAGGTCTTGCCCATGCCAGGGCGCCCGGCGAGCACGATCAGGTCGGAAGGCTGCAGGCCGCCCATGCGGCGGTCGAGGTCGCGCAGGCCGGTGGCGATGCCCGACAGACCGCCGTCGCGCATAAAGGCGGCGTTGGCCATGTCGACGGCGGTCTTGACCGCGTCGTTGAAGCTTTCGAAGCCGCCGTCGTAGCGGCCGGTCTCAGCGAGCTCGAACAGGCGCCGCTCGGCATCCTCGATCTGGTCGGACGGCGACATGTCGACCGGCGCGTCATAGGCGATGTTGACCATGTCCTCGCCGACGGTGATCAGCGCGCGGCGAGTGGCGAGGTCATAGATCGCGCGTCCATAGTCGGTGGCGTTGACGACGGTGACCGCCTCGACCGCCAGCCGCACGACATACTGCGCCACCGTCATGTCGCCGACCTTCTCGTCGGCCGGCAGGAAGGTCTTCAGCGTGATCGGCGTCGCGATCTTGCCCATGCGGATGAGCTCGGCCGCGACCTCGAAGATCCGGCGGTGCAGCGGCTCGTAGAAATGCCCCGGCTTCAAAAAATCCGAGACGCGGTAGAAGGCGTCGTTGTTGACGAGGATAGCGCCGAGCAGCGCCTGCTCCGCCTCGATGTTGTTCGGTGCCTCGCGATAAAGCGGCGTTTCCGCCGCCCCGAATTTTAGTGCCGCCTCTGCCATGATATCCCCGATTCCGATCCCGCTTTCTCGATATCAGAACGAGACGATTGGGTGCTGACCTTTCTGCAACAGTGGGTCTCGAACCGGCCTTGATGCTCGCGATTCACAGGCAAAATTTTTTCGTGGAAAGAATCGCAGTTGACTCGAATCGAAGACGGGAAGTTAGCGTTTCTCGAACGAGAACAAAACAGGAAAATGCAATGGCGGTTCCGCGTTTGATTGCTGCGCGTCCGCTTCGCCCGTGGATGACGAAGTGCCTCAGTCCAGCGTATCGCCCCAGTCCGCCCGCCGCGCTGCCTTGAAGACATCGCCGTCGCGCTTGCTGAACAGGCGCTCGCTGGCGCTGCCGTCCGGCTGGCAGAGCTTCAGCACCACCTTGCCGGAGCCCCCTTTCGGCGGCGCGACCACCCGTGCCGGGCGCGCCGGCGCCGGCTGCCGGGAAGCGGCGAGGTAGATGAACTTCTCGTCCTCCCACGGCACCTCCGCCTCCTTGACCAGGCGATGCAGCCGCGAGCGGGCGACGCGGCGCGCGAAATGGCACCAGTCGGGCGGCGTCAGCGGGCAGGGCGCATTATGCGGGCAGGGCGCCAGTACATGCGCTCCCGCTCCGGTCAGTTGTTGCCGCGCGGCAAGGATGCGCTGCCAGCCGGCGGGCGTGCCGGGCTCGACGATGAGCAGCGTGTCGGCCGTAAGCCGCCAAAGGCGGTCGATGAGCTTCGGCAGCGAGGCAGGCACGATCTCGTCCAGCACATAGGCGGCGCTGACCAGGTCGGCGGGTTCAATGCCGTCGAGATCGATCGTCGCGTCGCCGGCGATCCAGTCGGCGCGGGCCGCGATTGCGCCTTCGGCAAGCGATTGCCCGGCCTTGCGCACGGCAGCGCTTGCCTCGACCAGAACCGCCCGTTCGAGTTCGGGCCATGCGTCCGTCGTTGCCCAAAGCATGGTGCCAGGCCCGGCGCCGATGTCGAGCAGGCTCGCCGGCCGGAAATCGGGGCGGGCACCGGCCAGTGCTTCGAGGCTGGCGCGCACGGCGGCATAGGTGGCGGGCAGCCTCGTCGCCAGATAGGCTTTGACCGCTATCTCCTCGCCCATATGCAGGCGGCCGTCGCGCAGCTCGGCGCGGTAGCGCTCCGAGAGCGTCCGGGCCGCCTGTTTCAGCGCCGCAAGCGGCACCTTCTCCAAGAGGCTGTCGACGCCTTGCCGCAATTGGGCGGGGAGTTCCACGGTCAGGCTCCCTTGGAGTCGAAGAGATAGGGCATGATGTCGTCCGAAAACCGCTTCATACTTTTCGGCATCATGCTCTGGGCGCAAGCAGGATGACGGAGGCGCCGGCGACGCAGAGCGCCGCCCCCGCCAGATCCCAGCGGTCGGGGCGCACGCCCTCGACCAGCCACAGCCAGCCGAGCGAGGCGGCAATGTAGATGCCGCCATAGGCGGCATAGGCGCGGCCCGCCGCATTGGTATCGACCAGCGACAGCAGGAAGGCGAACAGCGCCAGCGAGACGAGACCGGGAAGAAGCCAGAGCGGCGACTTCTCGAGCCGCCACCACGCCCAGAACGAGAAGCAGCCGGCGATCTCGGCGAGGGCGGCTGCGATGTAAACGAAGTAGGTCATGAAAAAGGTCTCGCGAACGAGACCTTTTTCGTGGCGTCAGGCCGTAATGGCAAGCGGCAAATAGGCGACTACTCCACCTTCTTGCGGCGCGCCGGCTTGGCCGGCTTGACGGGGGCCGGCGCCGCCGGCTCCAGGTGTCCGATATCGCGCAGCTCCAGCGCTTTCTCGCATTTGGCTATGTAGTCGCGCGTCATCGGCAGCGTGTCGTTCTGCTTGGCGATCTGGAACTGGAAGATCACCAGATCCTGCCAGCGGAAGGCGGCCTCGGAGGCGGCGAGGTAGAACTCCCACATCCTGCAGAAGCGCTCGTCATAGATCGCCTTGGCCTTGTCACGGTTGACGGCGAAGCGCTCGCCCCAGTGCTTGAGCGTCTCGGCATAGTGCAGCCGCAGGATTTCGACGTCGGTGACGACGAGACCGGACTTCTCGATCGCCGGCATCACCTCCGACATCGCCGGGATGTAGCCACCCGGGAAAATGTATTTGCGAACGAAGGCGCTGGTCGCCCACGGCACGCCGGAACGGCCGATCGTGTGCAGCAACATGACGCCGTCCGGCTTCAGCAGCGTTGCGGCCTTGTCGAAGAAAGTGCGGTAGTGGTTGACGCCGACATGCTCGAACATGCCGACCGAGACGATGCGGTCGAAGCGTTCGTTCAGCGCGCGATAGTCCTTGAGCTCGAAATGCACGCGATCCTGCAAGCCTTGCGCATGCGCGCGGTCGGTTGCGACGCCATGCTGCTCGGTGGAGAGCGTGACGCCCTGCACGTCGACGTCGAAGGCCTTGGCGAGATAGAGGCCGAGGCCGCCCCAGCCGGAGCCGATGTCGAGCACCGTCTGGCCGGCCTTGAGCCGGAGCTTGGCGGCGATATGGCGTTTCTTGGCGGCCTGCGCCTCGTCCAGCGTCATGTCCGGCTGTTCGAAATAGGCGCAGGAATACTGCATGTCCTCGTCGAGGAAGAGCTTGTAGAGCTCGCCGGACAGATCGTAGTGGCGCTCGACGTTGCGGCGCGCGCGCGCTGCGGTGTTGATCTGCTGCAGCCGGCGGAAGGCGTGGCGCAGGCCCTCGATCGCCTTCGACCAGGCCACGTCGATGCCGCTCGAGCCCATGTTCTGGAACGCAATGCGCATCAGCCCGAGAACGCCGCCCTCGAGTACGTCCAGCTCGCCGTCCATATAGGCTTCAGGCACCGCCAGCATCGGGTCGAAGGTGATGGCACGCTCGGCATGCATGGTCTTGATGTGGATGTGCACCGGCTCGCCGCTGCCGTCGCCGAACTTGTGCGTCACGCCTTTCGGGCCGGTGACTTTGAGGTCGCCGGCCCGCACCAGGCGTTCGAGAACGTGTTTCAACAGGATATTCATGACCAAATGTCCCCTCAGTCGGACCACCCGGTGACCGGACTGGAATGCCAGATCGAAAGTGCCGTGGCGCGTCGCCCGCGTCCAATCGACGCGCCACGCTGTAATGTGCACAAGATATAGGGTGTCGAAAAGTTCCTTTTGGCATAAAAAAGCCCGGGTCTGAGACCCGGGCGTTAGTCCAGTACTGATTGAACATCGAAGCGGCTGGTGCGCCGCTCCGGTCTTGTCGATCAGGCGTTCTCTTCGCCGCCACCCTCGAATTCGGCGTTCGGGTCGAAGAAATTCTCCGGCCGGGCGTTGTCGTTGATGTCGTCGCCATAGATGGCTTCGGCGGTGGTCAGCATCTCGCCCTTGGCCTGGCGCTCCGCCTCGTCGGACGAACGGGCGACGTTGAGCGTCACGGTGACCTCGACTTCCGGATGCAGCGCGATCGCCACATTGGTAAGGCCGATGGTCTTGATCGGCTGGTTGAGCTCGATCTGGTTGCGGTTCACGGTGAAGCCTTCGGCGGTGAGCAGGTCGGCGATGTCGCGGGTCGACACCGAGCCGTAGAGCTGGCCGGTCTCGCCGGCCGAGCGCACCACGATGAAGCTCTTGCCGTCGAGCTTCTCGGCGATCTGCGCTGCTTCCGACTTACGCTCGAGGTTGCGGGCTTCGAGCTGGGAGCGCTGGCCTTCGAACTTCTTCTTGTTGGCTTCGTTGGCGCGCAGCGCCTTGCCCTGCGGCAAAAGGAAATTGCGGGCGAACCCGTCCTTGACCTTGACGGTTTCGCCCATCTGGCCGAGGCGGGAAATGCGCTCGAGGAGAATGACTTCCATGGTTTCGTTCCTTTGTTGTCAGGCGCCGGTCGCGAGACGGGCGTCGAATAATTGGAACAGGTCAGGAAGCTAAAGGGCGTCGCCGCCGGTGTCGCTGTCCTGCCTGTCTGGGCAGTTAGAGGCAATTGGCCCCAACTCGGGATTTGACTTCAAACCGTCGCGGCGCCCGTCGCCGTGAGGTGGAAGCGGGCGGCGAGCCGCCCGCTTGATCATGGTCAAACTAAAGCCTTAGCGGACCACGTAGGGCAGCAGGCCGAGGAAGCGGGCGCGCTTGATCGCCTTGGCGAGCTCACGCTGCTTCTTCTGGCTGACGGCGGTGATGCGCGAGGGCACGATCTTGCCGCGCTCGGAAATATAGCGCTGCAAGAGACGCACGTCCTTGTAGTCGATCTTCGGCGCATTGGCGCCGGAGAACGGGCAGGTCTTGCGGCGGCGGTGGAACGGGCGCCGGGTCGGGATCTGGTTGATGTCGACCATTATTCTGCACCCCCTTCAACGCCTTCGCGCGGACGGCGCGGGCCACGGTCGCCGCCTTCGCGGTCGCCGAACGAACGCGGACCACGGTCGCCGCGGTCGCGGTCGCCGAAGGAACGCGGGCCACGATCGCCACGGTCGCGGTCGCCGAAGCCGCCGCGCTCGGAGCGCTCTTCGCGCTTCTGCATCATCGCCGAAGCGCCTTCCTCATGCGCCTCGACCTTGATGGTGAGGAAACGCAGCACGTCTTCCGACAGGCCCATCTGGCGCTCCATTTCGTTGAGCGCGGCCGGCGGGCAGGTGATGTCCATCAGCGTGTAGTAAGCCTTCCGGTTCTTCTTGACCCGGTAGGTGAGGGACTTCAGTCCCCAGTTCTCGATCCGGCCGACCGATCCGCCATTCGCCGTGATGACGCCCTTGTACTGTTCGACAAGCGCGTCAACCTGCTGCTGCGACAGGTCCTGCCGGGCAAGAAACACATGTTCGTAAAGAGCCATTATGTTTAAGTGCCTTTCTTCGTTTCTCTGTACCGGCCCTCGCGGCTAAGCCTCTGCAACTTGTCTGACCCGGTCATCGAGGAACGGGAAGAAAGGAGCATCGCGAGACGGTCGAGAGCGGAGACACGGGAGGCTAGAAGCGCTTCTGCTTCGTGTCGTGGTTTTGAAAGCCACGGCCCTCCGTTCAGCCCCCAGCAAGGACCGGCAGATTGCGGGCGTCTATATAGCAAATCTCCCGGAAGGCAAGGCCGGGAAGGCGCCGGCGTGACTGCAGAGTGTCGCAGCCTTCAGAAAAACGCCAACGCCAGCAGATACTCGATTTTATCGATTTTCCTGTAATCCGGCTTTAACCACCACATGAGGTTGTACCGGGTTGCAACCACCCGCTGCGGCATGAGAACGGTTGTGGCGGAATGGAACGACCGCGACCGCTTTCAATGCATGATGCGAGGAGTATCTGGTTTGCGCCTTCGTGAAACACGTTCTGTTTGCAGGCCCGTCATTTCTTTCGCAACAGACCCTTTATGCTGACGGATGAGACCACGTGCTTGTCAACCCAGGTAATCCAAGGCGCGGACGGCGGCTTTGCGCCTATATCGGCCGTTCGGAATAGTGGTAGCCGCACCCCAATTGCAGTCATCCATGTATGCGCCAAAGGATGGCCGGTTGCCCGACCGGCAGGCGAGTTCAATTCCATTCGTTCGGGCAAGTGCCGGCTGCGCGCAAGATGCCACGGCGCGCGACTCCGCTTGAGTTGACGCTATTTTAACGCCGCCGAAGCGCGAGCAGCAAAGCGGACTTGGAAAAGTGGTCCTGCGGTGCTCTCTGTTTCGGGCATGGGAGGGTTGCGCGAACTCGATTAAAATCTCGACCCTGATCTTAACTAATTACAAGTCATAGCGCTTCACGGTAAATTATTACGACCCGTGTACTATCCATTCCAGCAACAGGGGATGGGCAATGAAAATAAAATCGATGTTGTGCGCCGTTTCTTTCGGCGTTGCATTGACCAGCAACGTCAATGCAGCCGAATTCTATTCTCCGGCTTACATAAATCAGATCGGCTCTGGCGCGTACAAGGGCTCATTTGCAACAATGAGCACTGAAGACATCGTAAAGCCTATGTTCCAGGTGGCAACAGGCCTGTCTTCCCTGCGACCCAGCCAGGGCAATCTAGGCCTGATTTGGCAAGAGGGCGACACCAACACCGCCGCCATCACCCAGGACGGGATCGGCAATATCACCCTCGTGCGCCAGATCGGACTGGACAACACCGCCTCGGTCACGCAGAGCGGCTCAGGTCATCAGGCCCTGGTTTTCCAGCAGGGGCGCGGTAACGTGGCGATCATCCACCAGCGCTGAGTTCCTTCCCTGGACTTGCTCTCAACGCAGGAATGGCCGGGGACTTCCCGGCCCTTTCGCAATTCAATAGAGAACCGGCCTCAATTGTTGCCGCCATTGTCCGGCAGATCTGTCGGATCGGGATCCGGCTGCGGGATGCCACCAAAATCAGGGAAGTCGATCGAAAAACCCGGCGACCCGCCGCCCGTCGTTTGCGCAGTCGCCTGCGACAGCAGCCAATTGCCATTCAGGGGATCGCCACCGAAGGTCGGATTGACTGGTTTGTAGACGAGTTCGGATGCGCTCGCGCCGCCGACCGCGGCGACTGCGGCGATGCCGGCGGCAAGCACGATGGTGCGTAGCATAGTCAAGTCTCCTTTTCCTTCCTCTGGTCCTCGATGCCTCGGCCGGCATTACTTGGGAATGACATACATCCGCCCCGGGACGATGACCACGACCGCGTTCTGCAGGCCGCGAAGGCCAGTGGGCATCAGGTAGTTTCCCGATTGCGGCGTCTGAATCGCCAGAACGGTGGCATTGCTCGCATTCGTCACGTCGAGAGCGCCAGCCAGATCGTTGCCCTTCTGTAGATAGGCGACGCTGTTGTTGTTGCCCGAAACGCCGACAAGCTGAAAGTTCCGGTCACCCTGGCTTGCCTGCAACACTTTGTTGTTGGTGCCGCCCTGGACCAGCAGAAGCGCGGAATTGCTGCCCTGGATCGACTGAACCGCGCGATTGTTGCTGCCGGTCTGGTTGATGGAGGACAGATTGCTGCTGCCGTCGACATTCGACAATGCATGGTTCGTGTCGCCGATCTGGGCGATCGATGTCGTGGTCTGAGCCTGGCCAAGGATGAAAGGACTGATCGGCTGCATCAGTGTATTCAGCGTGGCCTCTGCATTCGGCGAATTCTCGACCAGCAGGTCCTCAGCCGAAGCAGATGCTGCGACCAGCACAAAGGCCGAAACCGCAGCGGCGTTCTTCAGCGCCCTTACGAATGTGCCCATCTTGGTCATTTTTGTCCCCATGCGCTGCCCAAAGGCGCGCTGTTAGCCGGCGTTAGGTTCGAATGCCCTGCGCGTCGAAGTCGATGTCTTGCGAAAGCCGGCATAGCTCCACACCCGCGGAAGTCGCCGTCATGTCGATCTTGAGCTTTGTCGGTTGACCGACGGTAATGACGTTGTTGCCGGGAAAGCTGACGCTCTGGCTGGTGAAATTCGAATTCGATCCCGATCGGCTGTGGACTGATATGGCGAACTTGCCGATGATGTTTTTGTTGGTCTCGATGAAGGGCGTGATCCTGGTCAATGCGCCGCTTTCGATCGTGACTCCGCATTTCACGACGCGCTGGTCGAGAATCTCTGCGTCAAGAGTCTGTGAATTCATGGAAAAAGCCCCGGTGTGGCTGCCGAGGAGGAGGGCGCTTGCCAGTATGCCAGGTTTCAATGCCATTCGCCGCCTCCCTTGTCCGCTGCCTTGAAGGAGATGTGGGGCGCCGGAAAGCGCCCCACATGGTTTTTAGCTTAGTTCTGGACGACGGCAGCAACGTTGCCGCGGCCCGACTGCATGACGAACGAATTGTTGCCGCTGTTATGCTGGGTGATAGCGGCGATGTTCGGGTTTGTCCCCACGCCGACGCCGTTCTGCAGCACGGTCGAGCTGTTCGAGCTGCCGTCCTGGATGATGTAGGCGAAGCTGTAGTCGCCGGTTTGGGCAACGAGCGAGTTCTGCGAGGAGCCCGACTGAAGCACCGAAGCGCCGGAGTTGTCGGCATCCTGCAGGATCAGCGACGAGCTGCCGGTGCCCGACTGCGCGGTGATCGCCCAGTCCTGGCTGCCATGCTGGACCGTCGCCGATTGGTTGTTCGAACCCTTCTGCGTGGTGATGGCCAGGTTGCTGTTGCCGATCTGCGTGGTGAGCGACAGGTCGGCCGAAGCCACCTGCAGGTTCGCCAGGTCGTCGAGCGAGTCGACATTGGTCAGATCGAGATCGCCGGACTGCGTGGTGTAGGCCTGGTTGCCGTTACCGCTCTGGATGGTGCCGGCAGCCGAAGCCAGAGCCGCTTTCTGGGTGGTGACGGCCAGATTGCCATTGCCTTGCTGGAAGGTGCCGGTAAGCACGCCCGCGGTCAGTTCCTGCGAGTTGATAGCAGCGTTTCCGTCGCCGATCTGAACGCTGGCCGCCAACGAAGCCGCCGCGCCAACCTGCGAGTTGGTGGCGAAGTTGCCGTTGCCGTCCTGGACGATGGCCGCAGCCGAGGCGATGGTCGGGACGACGACCTCTGGAAGCTGGTCACCGATCGCCTGCAACCCGGCCACGGCGGCTGAGGACAGCGAGGAGCCCACAAAGGCGTTGACCAAACCCATAACCAAGGGGCTGGCAGGCGTGTGATCGGATTTCTTGGACGCCCAAACAGATACACTCGCATGTGCAGTCAGCGTATCCGGGATAATGACCTTACCGACCTGAGTGTTCGAGCCGAAGTTGTCATTTCCGTTCTGGATGACTGCCGCTATGGAGTCCTGGGCAGGAGCGTCGTCAGTTCCGGTCAAGCCCGCATTGGTCCATTGCACACCATACTCATATGTCGCGCCAAAGAACTTTTGTTCGCCGAGCTTCAGCTTGTCATCCGGCAGTCCCAAATTGACAGTCTGCGAGTTGCCCTGCGTGTTGAACGCCCGATTGTTGTCGCCGACCTGCACGACGGCGGCCTTGACGCTCGAGCTGCCGTTCTGCTGTGTGTTGACGGCGCCGTTGCCGTGCCCGTACTGGGCGATGAAGGCACTCGAGTCCTGAACGCCGTTCTGGACATTGAAGCCAACATTGGTGGCGCCGCCGTCGTTGCCCTGCAGGATTAGAGCCGAGCCGCCGTCAACGTTGATCTGCGTGTTGGCGGCAAGGTTGGCGCCTGCTGACGTGCCGAATTGCACGACGGCCGCGCTGGAGTCGGTGACATTGGTCTGGGTATTGGCACCGGCGTTTCCGGTGCCGCCCTGGACGATCAGGGCCGAGGTCGGATCGACATTGGTCTGGTCGTTGAGCGCGACATTGCCGCTGCCGAGCTGCACGATCGCCGCGGACGCCTGAGTCGAGTTGCCGTCTTGCAGGTTGGTGCCCTGGTTGTTGTTGCCGGCCTGAACGATGCCCGCTGAATTGTCCTGACCACCGGTCTGGACGTTGAAGCCCTGATTTCCATCACCGGCTTGCAGCACGCCTGCGGAAAGACCGGCATGCGTGGCGTCGGCTGCCTGGAGGTTCGACGCGGTGTTGCCGCTGCCGAACTGGGCGATGACAGCCATGTTGCCGGTGTCGTCCGCACCGGGGGTCGTCAGCCCTGTCTGGACGTTGCCGGCGATGTTGTTGTTGCCCGCCTGCACGATGCCGGCCTGGTTGTTGTAGCCGTCCTGCTGGTAGTTCGCCGCCGAGTTGGCGGAGCCGAACTGCGCGATGCCTGCCTGGTTAGGCAGATTCGCCGATACCAGGCCGCCATTCACCTGCGTGTTGGAAGCGGTGTTGTGGTCGCCACCCTGCACGATGGCGGCGTTGGCGAACGTGCCCCCGACTCCGCCCTGCGAATTGCCGGCGATATTAGACGTGCCGAACTGGGCGATGACAGCGTTGTCTTTTCCGGTCAGATTCTGCGTGTTGACCGCTACGTTCGAACTGCCCACCTGGACGATGCCGGCATTCAAGTCGGCGCCGATCTGTGAGTTGGACGCGGCATTGCCCGTTCCCGCCTGGGCGATGCCGGCATTGTTGTCGGTGCCCTGCTGGAAGTTGATCGCGCCGTTGCCGTCGCCAACCTGGATCGTTGCGGCGTTGAGCGTGTCACCGGGAATGTTCGGCGTCACGGCGGTGTAATCCGACTGGGTGTTGCTGGCGTAATTGCCGTTGCCGGCCTGAGCGATCAAGGCGTTCGAGTCGACGACGGTATCCTGCGTGTTGATCGCACCGTTTCCGGTGCCGGCCTGAATGATTGCCGCGGACGTCGGATCGACATTGGTCTGCACATTGGCGCCTACATTGCCGCTGCCGCCCTGGACGATCAGCGCTGTCGCATCCGACCCGCCGGTCTGCGTGTTCGCGGCCGAATTGGTGTCGCCGGCCTGGACGATACCGGCAGTATTACCCTGGCCGCCGGTCTGCAGATTGACGCCGCCATTGCCGTTGCCGACCTGGAGGATGCCAGCAACGTCGACCGGACCGGTCGTGTCACCGACGGTGTCGGTCTGGGTGTTGGCGGCCGTGTTGCCATTACCGAACTGTGCAATGCCGGCCTGGTTTTCATTGCCGCCGGTCTGCGAATTGACCGCCCCATTGCCGCTGCCGCTCTGGATGATCAGAGCGTCGTTGTACCAGCCGTGCAACTGCGTGTTGCCTGCAACGTTGGTCGATCCGCCTTGCACGATGCCGGCCTTGTTGCCGGTGCCATAGGTCTGGGCATTGCCTGCGATGTTGCCGGTGCCGCCCTGGACTATAGCTGCGGAAGCGGTGGACGGATTGTTCTGGACGTTGAGGCCGGCGTTGCCGCTGCCGATCTGCAGGATCGAGGCGTTGCTGTAGTTCGGATCGATCTGCACGTTCCCGGCGGTGTTGCTCGTGCCGAATTGCGCAATGTTGGCAACGTTGTCGATGCCGAAGTTGGCGGAGTTGCCGCTCTGCGCGTTGGTGGCGGTGTTGAGGCCAGGACCCGTTCCGACCTGCACGATGTTGGCCGAATTGTTGTTCACGCCGGTCTGGGCGTTTCCGGCGAGATTGGCATTGGCATTGCTGCCATGCTGGACAATCGTCGCATCCGAATCGACCACGTTGGTCTGCACGTTCGCGCCGGTGTTGCCGGTGCCGCTCTGGATGATGAGGGCCGATGTCGGATCGACGTTGGTCTGATCGTTGAGCGCGACATTGCCGCTGCCGATCTGGACGACGCCGGCCGTAGCGGCAATCGACCCGCCATCCTGAAGGTTGGTCGCCTGGTTTGCGTCTCCCTGCTGCAGGACGCCGGCGACATTGCCCTTGCCCCCGTCCTGGACGTTGAGGGCTGCATTGCCATCGCCATTTTGAACGACGCCGGCCTTGTTGTTGCCGCCTTCAAGCTGCGCCGTCTGCAGGTTGGTAGCGCCATTGTTGTCGCCGTTCTGCAGGATCAGCGCGGTGGCGCCGGTTGTGCCGCCAGGCGTTGAAACGTCGTTTGCTGCGCCGACCTGGCTGTTGAAGGCGGAATTGCCGCCGCCATTCTGGACGATGCCGGCGACGTCGCCGAAGCCGTTTTGCGAGTTGTTCAAGGCGTTGTTGGCGTCGCCGATCTGGAGAATGCCGGCCTTGTTGCCGGTGCCGATATGGCCGCCGTCGCGGCTGAGATTCGTCGCGGTATTGTCGTCGCCGAACTGGGCGACGGCCGCTTCGTTGTCGGTGCCGCCGGTGTGGAGGTTGTAACCCTTATTGCCGTCGCCGCCCTGGACGATTGCGACGAAGTCGCTGGTTGATGAATCCTGACTGTTGAAGCCGAGATTGTTGTCGCCGACCTGCACGATACCGGCCTCGTTGCCGTGACCGATGTCGTATTGGCCGATCAGGCTCGGGGTGTTGTAAACGTCGATGAACTGGCTGTTATAGGCCTGGTTGTTGTCGCCACCCTGGGCGATGGTCGCGATCGAGCCTTTCTGCTGACTCTGCGCGTTCGAGGCGACGTTGTTGGAACCGCCCTGCAGGATGCCGGAAAAAGAGTCCGAAGCGGTGACGTTCGGACCGGACAGCTGCGTGTTGAAGGCGTAGTTGCCCACCTTGCTCGAGTCCGGGTTGAACTGGATGATGCCGGTGTCGTTATTCGAGCCCTGCTGCTCGTTCTGGGCCAGGTTGGAGTAACCGCCCTGGAAAATGGCGCCGCGGTTGTTGCCGGTCTGCAGGAATCTGTTGACCAGATTATGCTCGCCGAACTGGGCAAGGCCGGCAACGTTGTTGCCGGTTTGCAGGAACACGCCGCCAATGAAGTTTGCGTTGCCGAGCTGCTCCACGCCGAGCGTGTTGGTGCCGGTCTGGGCGACAGAAGGATTGTTGGAGCCGTCGAGCGGCAGGAAGAAGTTTCCTGTGCCGTGCTGGTAAATGAAGCCGCTGTTCGAACCAACCTGCGACAAATAGGCGAAGTTGCTGTCGTTGAGCTGGCTGATGAACGCGGTGTTGCCGGCCATGGCGGCCCCCGCCATCGGCATCATCGCTGCGCTGGCCAGCAGGCTGGCGCGGAAGATCCTGGAACGTGTCATTCGATAATTCCCCCTTTGATGGAAGCCACGAGGCAAAGCCTCAAACCCACCCGGCATCGCAAAAGCCAGATTCCCAAACGTGAACTAACACGGGTTTGTAAAAAAGAACAAGTGGAAAATGTTAATAACTTGATAACTTGTTGAGGTAACCAAATAAACCAGTAATAAAAATTGGCCGTGACACAAATCACTTCCACAAGATTGCTGTGGCTATTTTTAATATCGCTCTCAAAGATATTTCTAAACCTTACTTATGACCCTTTGTTCAACCCAGAGCTCCAATGTGGTAGCTGCCACGGTCAGGACGTCGGCCTGTCCGCCTTTGCATAGATCTTTTGAAATTCTCCAATGAGCGCCGGCGCGCGGTTCTGATCGCTCAGCTTCCAAAGCCCTTGCTTCACACCCTGGACGATCAGCGAGTAAACGGCCAATTCCATGCCCTCACGCACTGCCAAATGGCCGGGGTCGTTGTAAGTCGTTCCGGCTTCGATCTCGAGCAATTCCGTGGGCGCGGCAAATGTGTAAGCGCCACCACGCGCCTCAAAGGAGTAAATCTGCTTGGATGTCGTGGTGGAGACCAGTATTTCGCCGGTCTGCACGCTCACGGCCCGCAAGGAAATCGTCACCAGGTCCGAACGATAGGTGATATCGCCACCGATACCGAGATAGCGCGCTCCGGCTCCGCCTGTCTGTTCGTTCGAATCGTACCCGACGATGCCGCCCTCGAGAATGAGGCCCGCAAAACGCACCGGCGGAAGGTTGGACAGGCCTTTTCCGTAGGCGCGCTGCGTGTTCTCGATCAAGGTGCGCTCTTGCACGAGGTTCTTCAGCCCGCCGCGCTCCACCACCCGGAACCAATTGCCGTGGCCGGCGGACTTCAGAACGTCGATCAGAATGCTGGACCCGCCTTGCGTGACGGCCCGGCTATATTCGGCAAAATTCTCGTTCGGTTTGGCTTGCCCGGTCAGGTCCGGGAAATCATAGACGGCGACGTCCACCGGGACGGCGGGGGCGGGAGCATCCGACAGCCTGTGCGTGGTCTTGGTAAGGGATTCGAGATGGGCGGGAGGTGTCGGCAACTGCTGTCCGGTCTGGCAACCAGACACGACAAGGCACACCAAGGCCAACAGGCCCATCCCCGTGGACACCCTCATAAATACCCCCAACACCCATAGCCGCGCGATGCACGGCCAGGTCCCCTGTGTTAACTCGCCGTTAAGGATTAGCTGCTTGCTTTCGGCGTTACAAGCGGGGTTGCTACTTTAGCGTGCTTTAGAGTTAACTTTGGCGTGCTTTGCGGTGAAAAAACGGTGCTTTCGGCCGCAGCAATGCCCTGTTTCGACGGTTAGTGACTTTTTTTGGGTGCATTGGGTTGTAGAGCCCGGCGTCCGCCCGATGCGCAGGCAAGGGGCCCCTCAGCGCTTGACCACGCCACGGCCTACATTTGGCAATTGCGTATCGGTCTTTGCTCCGGCCAGCGCCAGGGACACACCGTCACCCACATTGGGGTAGGCAGGGTGCTTCCTGGCCGCCAGAGCGCGGCTTCTGGACGCGTCTGTCTGGCGGCCCTTGGCCGGACGAACGACCAGGGGACGGGCGTCTGCCGGAAGCTGCGGAACATAAGCTGGACTGGCGCCGGCGTTCATCTGCGCCACGCCCTGGCCTCCCAGGCTTTGGTCGAGCTGATTGACGTAGGCGTCGGCCGACGCGGCCGATCCCCAAACGACAGTCGCAAAAACAAAGACAGCGGCCTTCGCCAGAAATCTACCCAAAGCACATATCCCCAACAGTTCTCGGCGCGACAAATGCCACAGCCGTCGAAATTCGATATCCCCAGCCAAAGAATCAGCTCTTGGGCTGGCGGTGTCAAGTTACTGTTTCTTGCCGGCTGGCAGTCCCGTCCATTTGGCATTACGGTGGGCAAATAAAATGCACCCGCCGAAGCAGGATTTCGACAATGCGCCGCCGTATCTATGTTTTTTGCACGCTCTTTCTTGCTGCCATCGCCAGCTCGGCCGTCGCGCAGACACAAGGTCGTCAGGGATTGGATACGATCATCGAGCCTATCGTGCCGGAGCGACAGATCGGGTTGCCGGACAAGGCTCCTTCCGCACAGGATCCAGCGGCCGGTGCTCCGATAACCGCAGCGCCCAAGCGCAAGGCCGAGAAGCCGGTCGCTCGCGAGACACAGGCCGCAGCGGCTTTCGGATCATGGACGACCGAATGTCTGGACAAGGCGACCAAACCGAATTGCCAGGTGATCGTGCGCTCCGCCGTCGGCGACCAGATCGCACTGGTTCTGGGGATTGCGCGGCCAGCTTCCGACGGCCCCCGCATGCAGATGGCTGTGCCGCTTGGCCTGGCGATCGACAAGGGTGTGACAATCAAGATCGGCGCATACAGCGAGAGTTTCAAAATCAGCCGTTGCACGGCGCAGGGATGCCTGGTCGAAGGCGAAGCCCCGCAGCCACTCGTCGACGCGCTGGGAAAAGGGACCAGCGGATCCGCCACCATTTTTTCGTCCGATGGCCGATCGATAAGATTGCCGCTGCCAACAAAATCGTTTGCCGAGGCATACGCGTCGATAAACTCCACTAACTGAACTAACTGATCGCCCACGTGTTGTTTCGTGGGCCCGCCGGAGAGCGGTAGTGAATTCCGCCGGCAGGTGCGCTTCTGAAGGTGCACGCCGCAAAGCCGCCAGTCCGCAATCGGCCCCGAAGTCGCCATTCCAGCTGCGCTGGCCGCGTGCTGACTAATTTGGCTGCAACGTCAACTCGCGGCTCCAACGGCCGCCGCTTCAGCTCGTATGCGCGACGAGCTTGTCCACCGTCTCGGGGAAGAAGTCGGGCGCCGTGTGCCGCTTGCCGAACATCATGTCGTATTGGATGAGCCGGAAATCGTTGATCTTGGGGTCGATCTGCTTCTGCCTCGCCCAGTCCGGCGTCGCTTCGCCCGAGGGCGACAAGAGCAGGTTGCGGTCGATGACCCGGTAGCGTTCGCGCATCGCACCGAGGAAGCCGGTGTAATAGGGGTGGGTGATGCCGGCGCTGGTCAGGATATGGTAGGGCAGGAAGGCCGGGCTCACCGCGCCGATATTCTCCACCGGGCCGGTACGGTTTGACCAGATGACCAAGGGCGTGTCGTGGTGTTCGAGCGCGGCCTCCGCCGTCGGCTCCTTGCGCGGCGCGACATTGTCCTTGAGGAAGCCTGTCTCGACATAGACGGGTCCGAGCGGCGGCAGGTGGTCGCCGAAGAAAGCGATGATGGTCGGGCGCTCGCGCTTCTTCGCCCAGTCGATCAGCCGCTGCAGGCCGTGGTCGGCGTCGGCCGAGCCCTCGGTATAGGAAAGCAGCGACTCCCGCGCCCAGGAACTGATCGGCGCCGCGACCGAATGCGTCGGATTATAGTAGCGGTAGGGCTCGTAGGGGCCGTGGTTCTGCAGGCTGACGGCGAACAGGAACACCGGGTCGTCGCTGGTGTCGGCCTCACGGATGATCTCGTCGGTCATCGCCGCGTCTGACGCCAGGGGCCCGCGCTTTTCCATCGGCGGCAGCGTCTCTTCGGAGCGGAAGTCGTTGAAGCCGAAATCGGCGTAGACGGCGCCGCGGTTCCAGAACCAGTTGGTGCCGGGATGGATGGCGTGCGCCCGGTAGCCCACGCTCTTCAGGAAGGTCGCCAGCGACGGCGTAGGCGTGCGCACATATTGCTGGTAGGGGATCGATCCGGCCGGCAGGAAGGCGTTGGAAAAGCCGGTCAGCGCCTCGAACTCGATATTGGCGGTCATGCCGCCGAACTCGGGCGAGAACATCGAACCGGAGCGCAACGCCCTGACCGTCGGGATCGGGTCCGGCTTGATGGTGACGCCGGGCAACTTGGTCGGATCCCAGAAGGACTCGCTCATCACCACGATGATGTCCGGCTTCTTGTCGGGCACCGAGGCTGCAACATTGGGACGCTCGATGGCGGCCATCGTCTTGTCCGAATAGCCGGGCGGCGCCGAGACATGCGCCATCGGCACGTTCATCGCGAAGGCCAGCGCAAAGCCGTTGGAGGCGTAGTTTTCCTTCTGGTCCCACATGATCGGGATGATCTGCAGCCGGTCGCGCGTCCATGAGAAGGTGGCGTAGTCCATGATCGAGACGAAGAAGGCGAGCAGCGGCACGGCGAGCGCCAGCCGCGCGAGGCGGCCCTTGCGGCTGAGGATCGGCACCCGCCGGCGCCAGGTCCGCCAGCCGTAGACCAGCAGCGACAGCCCGCCGATGATGCCGGCAGCCAGCATGATGGCGGTCCATGGGCGCTCGCGCACCAGCAGCGGCATCAGCGCCATGATCTGGCGCGCAAACAGGAAATCCGTCGGATAGAGGGGATCGCCGAGATAACGCGATTTCTGGTGACCGACAAAGGCGAGCGCCAGCGTCAGCGGCGCCACGATCATCAGGCTCTGGTGGCTGCGGCCGAGTATGGCGTCGAGACCGACCATGACCAGCGCGAAGACGAAGATGGTCGTCCAGCCCGGCTTGAAAGGCTGCAGGAAGAAATCGACCGTGCCGAAGAAATCGCCGCGCACGATCCATTCGATCGCGAATACAAGCAGGGCCGCCGCAAGAAGCGTCGTCAGGCCGTAGCGTAGGGTCGGCCAGGGTCGTCCCGGCAGGTAGCCGGTGGACGGATCGTCTTCCAAGAACTGCGGCACGGGCTTGGCCGCGCCTCTTCTGATCCTTGCCACTCTACTTCCCCCGGCCCACGCAACGCTTTCCGCCCGCGTCATGGTTCTGTCATCGAAGTGTCACGCAAAGCTAGCGCCTGTGGCGGAAATAAGAAGAGCCAGCAAACGATTCGTGAGCGGTTTTCATCAGGTGTGATCGTCAAAAGGCCTTTTGGAACAGGGAGTCAGCCGGCTTTTCCGGCTGAAATACGGCTCGAATAGGCGCCCGCGGGCTTGACTTGGCCGTCCGCCTTGCGCCAGAGGCAGGGAAAACCAGCCTTTGGAGGGACCTCAAATGGCCGTCGCATTCACCTTTCCGGGACAGGGCAGCCAGGCCGTCGGCATGGGCAAAGACCTTGCCGATGCATTCCCCGAAGCGCGCCGCGTCTTCGAGGAAGTGGACGCCGCGCTCGGCGAAAAACTGTCGAAACTCATCTGGGAAGGCCCGGAAGAGACGCTGACGCTGACCGCCAACGCCCAGCCGGCGCTGATGGCGGTGTCGCTGGCGGCGATGCGGGCGCTCGAAGCGCGCGGTTTCTCGCTGAAGGACAAGGTGGCCTATGTCGCCGGACATTCGCTGGGCGAATATTCCGCGCTTGCCGCGGCCGGCTTCGTTTCGGTCGGTGACGCCGCAAGGCTGCTCAGGACCCGCGGCAACGCCATGCAGGCGGCGGTGCCGGCGGGCGAGGGCGCCATGGCGGCGATCATCGGGCTGGAGCAGGCCGATGTCGAAGCCGCCTGCGCCGAGGCAGCGCAAGGGGCCGGCAAAGGCTCCGTCTGCCAGGTCGCCAACGACAATGGCGGCGGCCAGCTGGTCATTTCGGGCACCAAGGCGGCGGTCGAGCTGGCGGCCAGGCTCTGCACCGAAAAGGGCGCCAAGCGCGCGCTGATGCTGCAGGTGTCCGCCCCCTTCCACTCGGCGCTGATGGCGCCGGCCGCCGACATCATGCGCGAGGCGCTGGCCGGTGTGGCTAAATCCGCGCCAATCGTTCCGATCGTCTCCAACGTCACCGTGACGCCGACCAGCGACCCGGACGAGATCGCCCGCCGCCTGGTCGAGCAGGTGGTTGCCCGCGTGCGCTGGCGCGAGACGGTGGAGTGGTTCGGCGCCAATGGTGTATCGACCCTCTACGAAGTCGGCGCCGGCAAGGTGCTGTCGGGCCTGGCACGCCGCATCAACCGCGACATCGCCACCGGCGCCATCGGCACGGCCGCCGAAGTCGAGGCGGCGCTGGCGGCGTTGGGATGAGGCCCCGCTCCGCCCGTGGATGACGACGGGAAGGAGGCCTTCGCTAATCTCCGACGCTTGTCTAGCGTGACTTGGACGATATGACGTATACGGAACGCGACTGCTTGCAGGCGTCTGAAAAATGAGGTTGCAAAAATGTTCGAACTGACCGGCCGCAAGGCGCTTGTCACCGGCGCATCGGGAGGCATCGGCGAAGCGATCGCCAGGGTGCTGCACAGCCAGGGCGCCATCGTCGGCCTGCACGGCACACGCGTGGAGAAGCTGGAGGCGCTGGCCAATGAGCTCGGCGACCGTGTAAAACTGTTTCCCGCGGACCTGACCAACCGCGACGCGGTCAAGGCGCTCGGCCAGAAGGCGGAGGCCGACCTCGAAGGCGTCGACATCCTGGTCAACAATGCCGGCATCACCAAGGACGGCCTGTTCGTGCGCATGTCGGACGCCGACTGGGATTCCGTGATCGAGGTCAACCTCACCGCCGTGTTCCGGCTCACCCGCGAGCTGACCCATCCAATGATGCGCCGCCGCCATGGCCGTATCATCAACATCACCTCGGTGGTCGGCGTCACCGGCAATCCCGGCCAGGCCAACTACTGTGCCTCCAAGGCCGGCATGATCGGCTTTTCCAAGTCGCTGGCGCAGGAGATCGCCACCCGCAACATCACCGTCAACTGCGTCGCCCCGGGCTTCATCGAATCGGCCATGACCGACAAGCTCAACGACAAGCAGAAAGAGACGATCATGGCCGCCATCCCGACCCGGCGCATGGGCACCAGCGCGGAGGTCGCATCCGCGGTCGCCTACCTCGCCTCCAACGAGGCGGCTTACGTCACCGGCCAGACCATTCACGTGAATGGCGGCATGGCGATGATCTGAGAACCTTTGTTGATAATTCCGCCCCGTCGGCCATCGGCGGGACGAATTCCGAACAAGGTTCTAGGGGTGCGAAAACAGCTATTTCGGCTTGGACGCCCGCGATTTTTCGTGTAATGCGGCCCGCAACCCGGCGGTTCGGGCAAAAACCGGTCCTGTGGCGTTGCGTTGCCCGCAAGACCATCTTTGAGCTTGATTAGCGGCATTCTGCCCGCTAACGAAGCATAGACAACATAAGACGAGGATTGCCCCAAATGAGTGACACCGCAGAGCGCGTCAAGAAGATCGTCATCGAGCATCTCGGCGTCGACGCCGACAAGGTGACGGAACAGGCGAGCTTCATCGACGACCTGGGCGCGGACAGCCTCGACACGGTCGAACTCGTCATGGCGTTCGAAGAAGAGTTCGGCGTCGAAATTCCCGACGATGCCGCCGAGACCATCCTCACCGTCGGCGACGCCGTGAAGTATATCGACAAGGCCTCGGCCTGAGTTTTTTCGCAGGCATCACCGGGGAGGACCTGCCATGAGGCGTGTCGTCGTCACGGGCCTTGGCCTGCTTTCGCCGTTCGGCATGGGCGTCGAGCACAGTTGGCGGGAGCTGCTCTCCGGCCGCAGCGCCTGCCGACGCGTCACCGAATTCGAGGTGGACGATCTTGCCTGCAAGATTGCCCACATCATCCCGCGCGGCGACGGCTCCAACGGCACCTTCAATCCGGAGGCCGTGCTCGAGCCAAAGGAACTGCGCAAGGTCGGCGAGTTCATCCTCTATGGCATCGCGGCCGCCGACGAGGCGCTGGCCGATTCCGGCTGGAAGCCCGAGACGCATGAGGACCAGTGCGCCACCGGCGTGCTGATCGGCTCCGGCATCGGCGGCATCGACGGCATCGCCGAAAACGCGATGATCCTCAAGGAGCGCGGCCCGCGTCGCATCAGTCCCTTCTTCATCCCCGGGCAGATCATCAACCTGGTCTCTGGCCAGGTCTCCATCCGCCACGGCCTGAAAGGCCCGAATCATGCGGTGGTCACCGCCTGCTCGACCGGCGCGCATGCCATCGGCGATGCCGCCCGGCTGATCATGTGGGGCGATGCCGAAATCATGCTGGCGGGCGGCGCCGAAGCGCCGGTCACCCGGCTGTCGATCGCCGGCTTTGCCGCCTGCCGCGCGCTTTCCACCGAGCGCAACGACGCGCCGGAGACCGCTTCGCGTCCCTATGACCGCGACCGCGATGGTTTCGTCATGGGCGAGGGCGCCGGCGTCGTCGTGCTGGAAGAGCTCGAGCACGCCAAGGCGCGCGGCGCCAAGATCTATGCCGAGGTCACTGGTTACGGCCTGACTGGCGATGCCCATCACATCACCGCGCCGGCCGAAGATGGCGACGGCGCCTTCCGCTGCATGACCGCGGCGTTGAAGCGCGCGAAACTTTCGCCGGCCGACGTCGACTACATCAATGCGCACGGCACCTCGACCATGGCCGACACGATCGAGCTTGGCGCGGTCGAGCGGCTGGTCGGCAATGCCGCCTCGAAGATTTCGATGTCGTCGACCAAGTCGTCGATCGGTCATCTGCTGGGCGCCGCGGGTGCGGCGGAAGCGATCTTCTCGATCCTTGCCATCCGCGACAACATTGCCCCCGCCACCATCAATCTCGACAATCCGGAACGCCAGACGGCGATCGATCTCGTGCCGAACAAGCCGCGCCAGCGCCAGATCGATGTCGCGCTGTCGAATTCCTTCGGCTTCGGCGGCACCAACGCCTCGCTCGTGTTCCAGCGTTACAATGGCTGAAAGGCCAGCCGGAGCAATCCCGGGGGGCAGCGATTTTCCTGCCAGGATTGCTCGGAAAAAGACAACCAGTCGGCAGTCCCGCCACCTGCCGTCATTTTTGCCAAATTCTTCCCTAGCTTGTTGCCGGGGGATTCGTTGCAAGATCAGACGGTAGGGCGCGCCATGAGCACAAATCCGGGGAGCACAAATCCGGGCGGCGGTGGGGATTTCGGACGGCAGGGCACGACGGGTCCGATCAGGCCCAAGACGGCGGCCGAGGCGTTGCGCCCGGAAGCCGGCACGCCACCGCCGTCGAAGCGGTCGCGCGCCTCGCGCAGCCAGGTTGTCGTGTTCCTGAATTTCTTCCTCTCCGTGGCGATCCTGGTCGTGCTCGCCTCGGGTGCCGCGCTCTATTTCGGCATGCAGGCTTTCGTCGAGCCCGGCCCGTCCGCCAATGGCGACACTTTCATGATCAAGCCGAACACCGGCGTGCAGGAGATCGCCGATCAGCTCGAACGCCGCAGCCTGATCAGCGATGCCCGCATCTTCCGGCTCGGCGTGCGCGCCACCGGCAATGAATCGGCGCTGAAGGCCGGCGAATACGCCATCAAGCCGCGCTCCTCGATGCGTGACATCATGGAGCTCTTCAAGAGCGGCAAGTCGGTGATGTACTCGCTGACCATCCCCGAAGGGCTGACGGTCGAGCAGGCGCTGCAGCGCGTGGCCGATCAGGAGGCGCTCACCGGCGACATGCCGCCGGCCTTGCCGCCGGAGGGCAGCATTGCCACCGACACGCTGCGCTTCACCCGTGGTGCCACCAGGCAGCAGATGGTCGACAAGCTGATCGCCGACCAGAAGAAGCTGGTCGACGACGTCTGGTCGCATCGCGCGCCCGACCTGCCGATCGCCAACATCGACGATTTCGTCACGCTGGCCTCGATCGTGGAGAAGGAAACGGGCAGGAGCGACGAGCGCTCGCGCGTTGCCGCCGTCTTCCTCAACCGGCTGGCCAAGGGCATGCGGCTGCAGTCCGATCCGACCATCATCTACGGCCTGTTCGGTGGCAAGGGGAAACCAGCCGACCGGCCGATCTACCAGTCGGACCTCGACAAGCAGACGCCCTACAACACCTATATGATCAAGGGCCTGCCGCCGACGCCGATCGCCAACCCTGGTCGCGCGGCGCTCGAAGCGGTCGCCAATCCGTCGAAGACCGACGACCTCTATTTCGTCGCCGACGGCAATGGCGGCCACGTCTTTGCCGCGACGCTGGAAGAGCACAACCAGAACGTCGCGCGCTATCGGACGCTGCAGAAGAAGCAGGCGGATGCCGCCGCCAAGGCTTCCGGACAAACGACGGCGCCGGCCGCTCCCGACGGCAACGCCGACACCAATGACGCCGGCGACAGCGGCGAGAACGGCGACGCCGGCGGCGACGCTGCGCAGTAGGCTCAATGCATGTCGCCCAAAAGTGCGTAGCGGTTTTGGGAAAACGACATGCATCGAAACACAGATCAACGCATGTCGCCCAAAAGTGCGTTGCGGTTTTGGGAAGGCGACATGCCATCGAAACACGGACTTAAATCGCATCGCTGAATTCGTTTCGGCGCGATGCGCTTTAAGCTTGCCGCACGCGTCCTTTGACGCGACGCCATATTCATGTTTTGAGGGGGCGCCGGCCGATCGTCCGGCGATTTTGGGGCGCGCGGCGCTGGGCCTTGTGTGCTGGCCTGCGACAGGGAATGACGGACACAATGAACTTGCAAAGCATGACCGGTTTCGCGCGGTCCGCCGTCGAAAGCGAAGGCACCTCGATCGCCTGGGAGGTGAAATCGGTGAACGGCAAGAGCGCCGAGGTGAGGCTGAGATTGCCGCCGGGTTTCGACCGGCTGGAGACCGCCGTCCGACAAACCATCCAGAAGCGCTTCTCGCGCGGCAATTTCCAGGCGACGCTGACCGTGGGCCGCGCCGCCGCCAGGCAAATCCAGCCGGTGGTCAACGAGGTGTTCCTCAAGGACCTGGCGGGGCTGGCGAAGCGCTTGCAGGAGCAGTTCGGCATCGAGCCCGCCACCGCCGACGGCCTGCTCTCGCTGCGTGGCGTGCTCGACATTCCCGAAGCCGTGGAGACCGATGAGGAGCGGGCCGCGCTTGACGCCGCAATCCTGTCGGCGCTCGAGGCGGCGCTTGCCGGGCTGGAGCAGGCGCGCCAAAGCGAGGGCGCAGCACTTGGCGCGCTGCTTGCCGGCCATATCGATATCATCGAGGCGCTGACGCTGAAGGCCGAGGCCGATCCCTCGCGCGAGCCGGCGGCCATCCGCCAGCGCATCGCCGAGCAGGTGCGCCTGTTGATGGATGCCTCGGCCAATCTCGATGCTGTCCGGCTGCACCAGGAAGCTGCCTTCCTCGCCACAAAGGCCGACATCCGCGAGGAGATCGACCGGCTGAAGACGCATGTCGCTTCGGCGCGGGCGCTGCTCGGAAGCGGCGGCGCCGTCGGCCGCAAGCTCGATTTTCTCGCGCAGGAATTCAACCGCGAATCGAATACGCTGTGCTCGAAGTCGAACGCTGCCGCGGTCACTGCGATCGGGCTGGAGCTCAAGGCGGTGGTCGACCAGTTTCGCGAGCAGGTCCAGAATCTGGAGTGACGGGATGGTTGCCAAGGAACCGACGGCTTCCAGGGATCTGGGGTCCCGCATCCGCCGCCGCGGATTGATGCTGGTGCTGTCGTCGCCATCGGGCGCCGGCAAGTCGACGATCGCGCGCAATCTTCTGGAAAGCGATTCAAGCCTGGAGCTGTCGGTCTCGGTCACCACCAGGCCGCGCCGCGGCTCGGAGATAGAGGGCGTCCACTATCATTTCCGCACCATGCGCGAGTTCGAGCGGCTGCGCGATTCCGACGCGTTGCTCGAATGGGCCGAAGTGCACGGCAATTGCTATGCGACGCCGCGCGAGCCGGCGGAAATCGCGCTGGCCGAAGGCCGCGACATGCTGTTCGACATCGACTGGCAGGGCGCCCAGCAGCTCAAGGAGAAGATGCGCGCCGACATCGTCTCGATCTTCATCCTGCCGCCGTCGATGAAGGAATTGAAGGCGCGTCTGAAGCGCCGCGCCGAGGACCAGGAATCCGTCATCGAGACCAGGCTGAAGAACGCCCGCCTCGAGATCGAGCACTGGAAGGAATACGACTTCGTCATCGTCAACGACGATCTCGACCGCGCCTTCGCCGAGGTCCGCGCGATCGTCGCCGCCGAGCGCCTGCGCCGCGACAGGCGGCCGGGCCTGTTCGATTTCATCTCGGGGTTGCTGGACGAGAAGACGGGGTGACTTTTACCTTCTCCCCCTTGTGGGAGAAGGTGGATCGGCGCGCAGCGCCGAGACGGATGAGGGGTGTTCCAGCGGAGTGAGACGCCGGCGTTCCCTGGAACACCCCTCATCCGTCGCCTTCGGCGACACCTTCTCCCACAGGGGGAGAAGGGAAGCGCGCGGCTACACCGCGTTCGTCAACCTTACGAATTCTTCCACGCTGAGCGTTTCGGCCCGCCGAGTCGGGTCGATGCCGGCTCGCGTCAGCAGTGCCTCGCCGCCGAGGCTCTTCACGCTTTGCCTGAGCATCTTGCGGCGCTGACCGAAGGCGGCCTCGGTGACGCGGCCGAGCTTTCTGCCGTCGACGGGCAGGGGAGCCAGGCGCGGCGCCAGATGCACCACCGAGGAGGTGACCTTCGGCGGCGGCGTGAACGCCTGCGGCGGCACGTCGAACGCGATCCTCGCCTCGGTGCGCCAGCCCGCTAGGACGCCGAGCCGGCCATAGGCATCGCTGCCCGGACTTGCGGTGATGCGCTCCGCCACCTCGCGCTGGAACATCAGCGTCATCGACTGGTAGAAGGGCGGCCAGTCGGCCACGGTCAACCAGCGGATCAGGAGCTCGGTGCCGATATTGTAGGGCAGGTTGGCGACGATCTTCACCGGTCCGCCACTGGCCGTTCCTGCCAGCGCGGCAAAATCCGTTTTCAGCGCATCGCCGGGAATGACCTCGAGGCGACCGGGATAGTGGCTGGAAACCTCGGCCAGCGCTTCAAGGCAGCGTTCGTCGCGCTCGATGGCGATCACGCGCCGCGCGCCGTTTAACAGCAGCGCCCGCGTCAGCCCGCCCGGGCCGGGACCGACCTCGATCACCGTCGCCTCGCCGAGATCGCCGGCGGCGCGCGCGATCTTGCTTGTCAAATTGAGGTCGAGCAGGAAATTCTGTCCAAGCGCTTTCTTGGCCTGCAGGCCGTGCCGCTCGATCACGTCGCGCAGCGGCGGCAAGCCGTCGATCGTGGTGCGCGCGTTCAATTGATCCTCATGCGGTCGCGGTCTGCCGGCCGCTGTCGGCCAGCCGGCGCGCCAGCCTCAGCGCTGCAATCAGGCTGTCGGCGCGCGCAATGCCTTTGCCGGCGATGTCGAAAGCGGTGCCGTGATCGGGCGAGGTGCGGATGAAGGGCAGGCCCAGCGTCACGTTGACCGCCTCGTCGAAGGCTAAAGCCTTGGCAGGGATCAGCGCCTGGTCATGATACATGCACAGCGCCGCGTCATAGGAGGCGCGTGCGCGTGGATGAAACATGGTATCGGCCGGCAGTGGTCCGACGGCCTCGATGCCTTCGGCTTGGAGCGCCTTCACGGCCGGGAGAACGATCGACAGATCTTCCAGACCGATCGCGCCGCCTTCGCCGGCATGCGGGTTGAGCCCGGCGACCGCAAGCCTCGGCCGCGCGATGCCGAAGCGGCTATTGAGATCGGCGGCGGTGATGCGCGCGACGGCGACGATCAGCTCCGTCGTGAGCACTTTTGGCACGTCGGCCAGAGGGATGTGGATGGTCACCGGAACCGTGCGCAGATCAGGTCCGGCCAGCAGCATCACCGGCGTCACTTCACTGCCGGTGTGGCGCGAGGCCAGGTGCGCCAGATATTCGGTATGGCCGGGAAAGCCAAATCCGGCATCATAGAGCGGTTTCTTGGCGATCGGGCAGGTGATCACCGCGGCCGCGCGCCCGGCAAGACAGTCCGCGACGGCGCGGTCGATGGCTTCGATGGTGCCGGCGGCATTGGCAAAGTCCGGCTCCCCCGGGCTGTCGACATGGCGCGCATCGAGCGGCACGACGGGCAGCATGCGGGCAAAATGATGCGCTGCTTGTCCCGGCAACGTCTCGGCAATCGTCACATTCGCGCCGACGAGACGGGCGCGGGCTTCGATCAGCGCGGGGTCGGCGAGCAGATAGAAGGGCGGCACGCCGCCGCTGTCACCGGCCTGCCAGGCGGCGATGGCGATCTCGGGGCCGATGCCCGAGGGGTCGCCGACACTGAGCGCCAGCGGCGCATCGGTCTTCTGCGTGTTCATGCGAGCTCGCGGACCAGGCTGTTCATGTCTCGACGGAAGGTGGATTTCCTGCGGTATCGAGGCACGCGTCGAACCCTGTCGCTTTATCCCTTTGTCTTGACGCAATTCCGGGCGGAAGGTTACGGCGAAGACGCCGAACTTAACCGCTCACACTTTTGATGCCGAAAAGGTCGATTCGACCTGAAATCATCCGGCTCTAGCGCTCGACGATCTTGGCCTTCTGGCGCAACTCGGCGACGTACTTCTTGCTGAGTTCGTCGGCGTCCTTGTCGTTGCCGCCCTCGGCCTGGAACACCATCTGCGCGGCCTTGTCGTCGGAAACCTCGCGCGAGGAGCAGACGCCGATGAATTCGACGCCGCGCTCGGTCTGGCGGGTCGGCGTCGCGGCGCCGACCTTGGTCGCCTTGATCTGTTCGGCCCAGTCAGACGGCAATTGCGGCGCCAGCACGCGGCCGAGATCGCGTACGGTGACGTCGAGCAGGCCCTTGGCGAAGTCGCGCGTCGTGTTGCAGCCGCTGAAGCGGGCACGCATGGCGTCGGCCTCGCGCTTGCGTTTGGCGAGCGTGGCCGCGCGCTCCGATGCCGGCACCACGAAGATCACCTGCTGCAGCATGTATTCCATCGCGGTCGGCTTGGCGCCGCCCTTGTCCAGCATGCGCCGCACGGCGTCCTGCTCGGTCACCGAGCCGCCTTCGCCGGAACGGTAGCGCGCGCTGAGCGCCTGGTTCCAGGCCATTTGGGCACGGATGAATTCCTTGAAGTGTTCCTTGCTGACGCCTGACTGCGCCATGATCGCGTCGAGTTTCGCCAGCGGCATCTTGTTGCCCGAGGCGAAGCGCTGGTAGGCGGCGTCGACCTGCTGGTCGGAGATGCGGATGCCGAGCCGCTTGGCCTCGGCCAGCCGCAGCGTCTGGTCGATCATCTCCTGCGCTGCGTCGCCCTTCTTGTGCTGCAGCTTGAAGAAGGCGGCGCGGTGCGCGATGTCACCGGTGGTGATCGGTACATTGTTGACGACATACTTGATCTGCGCGGCGAAAGCAGGCTGCACGCCAGCCGTGACCGAAATCGAGGCCGCCGCCACCAGAAGCGCCAATCCTGCCGAAAACAGGTATTTCCTCATCTTACCTTCCCAATTTTTCCCCATCTCGATTTGCCCGTCATTGCGGCACGGCGTCCTCCGAACGCCTGCGCGATGCAGTCGACGCCATGCCCGTCCTATGCGGCGAAACGATGTCGCCGGCGCATGACCCTGAGAATCGCGCCTATGCCGAAAAGGGACGCCTATACTCAAGCGACTATGCGTCAAATCAAGACCAAAGCACCGTCAGCGCTCGAACCGACGCATGGCTCGGAACCCGCGCCCGCCCCCTTGGTCACTGGATGGTGTCGACGGCGCTTGTCGACGAGCCGAAATCGCCGAGCGTGCGGAACGACAGGTTGAAGCCGATATTCTGCGACACTTCCTTGGTGACGGTATCGCGCGTCTGCGAATACGTCATGATGTAGGTGAAGCAGGAATCGTTGTAGGCGAAGCCGACACCGTCCTTGACCAGCACGTTGTTTTCGATGTCGTAAGTGCCGGTGCCGAACAGCCGCCAGTTCTGCGCCAGATGCGTCGACGCGCCGAGCGTGACCTCGTGGCGGTCCGTGGTGAAGCCATAGAGCGGCTGCGCCTCGATGAATGCGTATTTGGCGCTGAGCGATATCGGCAGGCTGGAATAGGCGGCCTTCACTTCGGCGCGCCTGACCTCGAAAGTCTGCTCGTCGAAACGACCGCTCAGCGACCCGGAGAAACCGCTCGGGCTGTTGAAGCCGACAAGGCCGACATAATCCGAGGTCCGCTTATCCAGCCCGGAATCGGCCGTAACATTTACGAGATCGGGTGCGGTGAAGGAGTTTTCGCCCGCAAGCTGATAGGACTGGCCGAAGATGGCGTTCGTGCCCCAGCCATTGTCATAGGCGCCCGAATACCGGAAGCCGACATTGGCGCGCGTGCCGCCTTCTATGCGATCATAGCCCGAGAACTTATCGCGCTCGAACAGCGTGGTGGCGTCGAAGACAAAGCTCTGCGCGTCTTCGTTGGGGACGGCCAGTCCGCCGACATATTGCTCGTTCGGGCGCACGAAGACCTGCGCGGTCGGCTCCAGGATGTGGCTGGAGTTGGCCATCGAGAACAACAGCGGCCAACGGGCCTCGAGGCCGAGGGTGGCCATGTAGCGGGCAAGCGACGAACGCATGTCGACGTCCTGGCCGAGATTCGTCGCCATGTCGTTGACCGCCGTGAGCGACGCCGAATTGGCGTTGACGTAGCCGGCGTCGCCGCGGAAGGCGAGCAACGGTGTCAGTTGCAGGCCGTCATCCGTGGTGAAGGTGCGCTTCCATTCGGCTTCCGCCGTCAGCCGGCTGGATTGGCCCTCGATTCCGGGAACCCGTTCCACCTTCGAAAACTTGTCAAAAGTCTCATCCAGCCGGTTGCGGCTGATGACGCGTGCGTTGACGTTGAGCGACAGCTGGCCGCCGGCCACGGACGTGTCCGGGATATAGGCGTAGTCGAACGACGGCAGCACCCAGGGCTGCTTGGCCGCGCGCGCGGTCGGATCGCTGGAGAGCGTGTCTTCCTGCACCTCGAAGCGCATGGCGCGGACGTCGAAATAGTTGCGGTCGCTCAAGCCCGTCAGGTAGATCGACGACTGGTGGACAAGGTCGCTATATCCTTCGATGTTGTAGGTGCGCGAGAATTCCTTGTCGGTCTGCAGCAACACATCCCAGCCAAAGTTCCAGCGCTCGTTGATGGCGAACTGGCCCTTGGTGCCCATCATGCCGCGGAACTTGTTCGGATCGTTGGCCGGCCCCGAATTCACATTGTGGCCGGCGGAATCGATGAAAGCGTCGGGGTCCTGCTGGTTGATGCCTGCGATCTTCAGCGTGTACTGGCCGTTATTGAAGCGCTGGCGCCACTCGGCCTCGCCGAGGAAACCCTGCTTGGTGTAGCCGCTGCCGGTGACGGTCAGGTCATAGGTCGGGGACAGCGCGAAATAATAGGGGACTTTGACGCCGACGCCGAGATGGTTGTTGTAGACGATGCCGGGGATCAGGAAGCCGCTCTTGTGTTTCACCGTCGGGTCGGCGATCTCGAAGGCCGGCAGATAGGCAAGCGGGAAGCCGAAGAACTCGAAATTCGAGTTTTCGAAGCGGACCGTCTTCTTCTCGCCGTTCCAGATGATCTTTCGTGCCTTGACGCGCCAGGTCGGCGCTTTGTCCGGCTTGTCCTCGCAAGGTTCGCAGGCGGTGTAGACGCCGTTGTGGAAGGTGGTCAGCACGCCGCCCATGCGTTCGGCGCTCTCGGCGGCGAAATAGGCCTTGTCGATCGTCTCGACGCGCAACGCGTTGAGGAAGCCGTCGGCGAAGTCGTCGGTGATGTCGATATGGTCGGAATTGATCTTGGTGCCGTCGCTGTTGATCAACTCGACGGCGCCGCTGGCGACGAGGCGCTTGGTGTCGCGGTTATAGACCACGCGCTGGGCAACCAGCTTGTTGCCGCCATAGTCGATCTGCACGCCACCGACGGCCGTCACCGTGTGCTTGTCGTTGTCATAGACAAGCGTATCGGCGGCCAGCAGCATCTGCGTGCCGGAAGGGACGGACTTGGCAGCGATGGTCTGCGCCAGCGCGGGTACCGTCGGCACCGCACAGGCGAACAGACATGCCAAGGCGGTCGCCCCATAGAGGCGTGCCAAACCGGCCTGCCTATGGCTGCGCAAAACCGCCTCCCTCACTAGCCGTCTTCCTTGTATAGCAGAAAGGTCACCCCAAAGAACATAGCCACGACAACCGGAACCCATGCAGCCACCACAGTAGGCACGAATCCGGCGACACCGAATGCCTTGACCAGTACCGAAACGACATAAAGCAGAAAGCCGGCCACGACGCCACCCAGAATCATCGTTGCCGACTGCCCCATTCGCGCAAATCGCATTGAAACCGTTGCAGCAATCAGCGTCATGGCGACGAGAAGGAACGGCAACGCCACCAGCGAATCAAACTGCATGGCGAAGGCATTTGCCTTGAGCCCGAAGGAGCGGGCAACCTCGATCTTGCGGGGCAGCTCGTAGAAGGGGATGGTCTCCGGGCGCGCCAGGCGCTCCTGCACGAATTCCGGCTTGAGATTGGTCGGCACCTTGTCGGACGCCAGCGCCTGGATATTGCCGCCCTTGAAGACCTTGACGTCCTGCAATTCCCAGTAGCCCTCGCGCAGGAAGGCCTTGGCGGCATCCTTGCGCTCGACGATGTTGCCTTGCGGGTCGAGGATGAAAAACACCGCGTCGGCCATCTCCAGCCCCTGATTGAGGATGGCGCGGGCGCCGATGATGGTGTCACCCGATTCGGTCTTTTGCCTGAGCCACGGCGTGACATTGGTGGTGACGGCGTTCGACTTGCCGGCCCGCAGGTTGTTCTCCATCTGCTCGGACCAGGAGAAGCCGTGTGCGGCGATCGGGTTGATCACGGCGACCGACAGCATGCCGAACATCAGCGCGCCGACGCAGCACGGGAACAGGAACTGCCAGGCCGAAACGCCGGCGGAACGCGCGATGACCAGCTCGTAGCGGCGGTTGAGCGACACCAGCGTGGCCATCGCCGAGAACAGCCCGACGAACGGCACGGTCTGCAGCATGATCATCGGCATCCTGAGCGCCGATATGGCGAAGGCCGTGCCGTAGGTGAAACCAGGCAGACCGGTCGTGCGGCCCGACAACTCCGTGAAATCGATCAGGAACACCAGCGCCAGCAGGCCGAGGAAGAACCAGAAGGTGATCGAGACGTAACGGAAGAAGAAATAGCGGCCCAGCGTCCAGCCCATGGTCAGGCTCCCTGGCCGGAAGCGCGCCGGGCGAGCCAGAGCTTGAATGTCGTCCAGTTGTCGCCGGTGCGCTTGGCAAGGTTCGTCAGCCAATCGGCCCAGCTGACCGGCAATTCCATGGTGCGCGACGAAACGATGAACCAGATCGAAACCGCGGAGGCGATGAGCGGTATGCCGTAAAGCAGATAGACATAGTACCAGATCCTGTCGGCTTTGCCGGCGGCGAAGAAGCCAAACCATCGCACGAACAGCGCGATCGCGATTGCGGTGATCAGCGGATTGATGCGCGCCTCCCGGTGCGAGCGCGCATCGCCCGCAACGGCAAGCGCGATCAGCGCGAACACCAGCGAATAGGACCATTCGGCGAAGCGCTGGTTGAGCTCCGCCCGGTAGCTGCCCGGTTCGCGCTGGAACATCTTGTCGTTGGGATCCGGGTTGAGCAGATATTGCGTCGTGCGGTCCTTGGGCAAAAGCGTGATGTCGTTAGCCGCCGACATGAAGGCCGACATGTCGAAGGCATAGGAGGTGAAGCGGATGACGGAGAGGTCGCCGGTCACCGATTTGCGGTTGATGACGCCGTCATTCATCATCAGCACCTTCTCGTCGCCTTTTTCGACGATGCTGCCGGTTTTGGCGTAATAGGTGAGGCTGGCGCCTTCCTCGCGCGAATCGGCGACGAAGATGCCGCCCAGCCGGTTGCCGGGTAGCCGTTCGCCGACCTGCAGGAACAGGCCTTCGTCGATCTTGCGGAACGTGCCTTCCTGGATGATCAGCGACACGAGATCGGCGCGCGAAGCCGCCACCAGCTGGCGGTTCTTCTGCCTGGCATAAGGGTCGATGGCGTTGTCGACGACGAAGGAAAAGGCGCAAGCCGCTATCGCGAGCAGCAGTATCGGCCGCGCGATCGTCCAACGCGATGCGCCCGCGGCGCTGAGCACGGCCAGTTCCGAATCGGTGTTCATGGCGCTCAGCGTCTGCGCCACCGCCACCACCAGCGCGAACGGCACCACGATCGGGATGATCGAGGGGATGATGAGCGCCGCGACTTCGAAGAAGGTCAGCGCCGACTGGCCGTTGTCGGTGACGAGGTCGATCTTGGCCAGCACCTGCGTCGTCCACACGATCGCCAGCGTCCAGACCAGCGCCGCGAGGAACATCGTCAGCGCACGGCGCATGATGTAGCGTTCAACGACCTTCATGAAGGCTTTTTCTCGATTTTGCCGAACGGCATCATGCCCGCCGACAAGGTAGTCATCCGGCAGCGCCCGTACAACTGGGTCATAGGGCGGCTCGCTCCTGTTTGTCGCCCCATGCCACATGCCCAGGCGAGGCGGAGTCTCCGCGCCAATGAATAAGAAATGCGAAACATCGATGGTTAACAGCAGGTTGCGGCAGCAAGCTAAGGTCGTGCCGCGACGAATCCTTTGTCTATGATGGCGCCGATATAGACTGCGATTTCGGCCAAAGTCTTGCCAAATGGCTGAAAACGACCAAATGTCGCGCCGATCGCCGCCGGATCGGGCCGCCGTCCACGTGTTGATAAAAATTGGCATGGGAGGGCCTTTGGCGGCCCGCTGGCAAATCCGCGCCTCGAACATGCATCGCGGGCTTGTTGGATTGGCCGGCGTTCTATCCCGCTGGCAGTCAATCGTTGCAACCGCCGTGGCCGCTGTTGCGTTTCAGTCTGGCGGGTGGCCGAACCAGGCCGAGTGATGACTGCAGCCACGCCCAGGAAAATCTTCACCTGGATTTCCCGAAACACGGTGCTTCTGGCGCTGGCCAGCCTGTTTGCCGACATCTCCACGGAGATGCTTTATCCCGTCCTGCCGATCTTCCTGACGCAGACCCTGCACGCAAGCGGGGGCATCGTCGGCCTGGTCGATGGCATAGCCCAGGCGACACAGAATATCGTTCAAGGTTTTTCCGGCTGGCTTTCGGACCGGTTTCAGAGGCGCAAACCGATCGCTCTTGCCGGCTATTTCCTGGCCGCTGCCGCCAAGCCGCTGACTGGCGCCGCCACCCTATGGCCGATGGTTCTGGGCGCGCGGTTCGTCGACCGGCTCGGCACGGGCTTCCGCTCCGCGCCGCGTGACGCGTTGATTGCTTCCTCGGTTGCGGAGCGGCACCGAGGCAAGGCGTTCGGCCTGGAAGGCATCGGCGACAATTTGGGAGCATTTCTGGGACCGCTGCTGGCGGTGCTGCTTCTCACCGCCCTCCGGGTCGATATCCGCTGGATATTCTATCTGGCTCTCGTTCCAGGCCTCCTTGCCTTTCTCATGGTTGCGCTGGTGCGCGAGCAGCCATCGGCCGCGGCCGCGAAGGCCACGATCGACGTCAATCTGCGGCGATTCCCCAAGGCCTATTGGACCTATCTGCTGGTGATCGCATTGTTCGGCGTCGGTAATTCGAGCAATGCGTTTTTGATCCTGCGGACGCAGGATATCGGCGCCTCCCTGGAGACGACCATTCTTATCTACGCAGGCTTCAATCTGGTTGCGGCGTTGATTTCCTACCCGGCCGGCTTCCTGGCGGATCGCTTCGGCCGCAAGGGCGTGCTGCTGGCGTCTTTCATCATCTTCCTGATCGCCTATATCGGTTTTGCGGCGATCCGAAACATCTATCTGATTGGGCTGCTCTTTGCCTTCTACGGCCTCTATCAAGGCATCTTCCGTTCGGTCGGCAAGGCATTCGCCTCGGACTTCGTGCCGCAGCCGCTGCGCGCCAGCAGCATCGGCTGGTACAGCTCCACTGTCGGCCTGCTGGAACTCATGGCGAGCCTTGTCGCCGGACAGCTATGGGATCGTGTAGGCCACGAGGCGGTCTTCATCTACGGGGCGATCTTTGCCGTTGTCGGTTGTGTCGGTCTGCTTGCATTGATCCCCTGGCAAACCGATCGTCATCGCGCGACGACGGCGTCGTAGAGCCGTCAGATATTGCCGATGGCGGACTTTTGCTACTACGCTGCTCGAGCTGAAAGGGTTCCCGGCCATGGCACAGGTCAGCATTCGCTACATTGTCGATGATGTCGCCGCCTCCATCGCTTTCTATGAAACGCATCTCGGCTTCGCCATCGAACGGGATGCGCGGCCGGCTTTCGCCTCGGTCACGCGTGGCGACCTGCGGCTTCTGCTCAGCGGGCAGGGCAGCTCCGGCGCCCGGGCGATGCCAGATGGCCGCCGTCCAGTGCCGGGTGGCTGGAACCGCATCCTGCTCGTGGTGCCGGATCTGGAACAGGAGGTTACGCGCCTCAAGGGCGCCGGGCTGGTTTTTCGCAACGACATCATCACCGGCGTCGGCGGCTCGCAAACCCTGCTCGAAGATCCGTCCGGCAATTTGATCGAGCTTTTCCAGCCCGCCGGTCCTTGACGGCAAGGCCGGTCCGGGCCTTGTGCCGGGCAAGCGCGCAAGGCACAGGAATGGCGAAAGATCAACGAAATCAGAGTGCCGAAAAAGGGGGTGGTATTTCCGCTCGGAAAACGACCAAATATCACTTTCCGAGTCTTAACGCCTCCCAAGCAACCTATGCTGTTCCCGAAAGCAGGACCTGATGACGTCGAGCCCTTCCATTTCCTTCGCTAAATTCGCCGCGCCGAAAAAGGGCAGCGTCTTCGTATTCGCAGCCGACGGCGGCGGGCTCGGCGAGGCGGCGAAGGCCTGCGATCCGGTTGATGCACTGGCTCGCGCGTTTCCGGTCGCCGATTTCTCCGGCAAGTTCTCAAGCTCGGCCGAGGTGCTGGCGCCGGAAGGAACGCCGGTCGACCGGCTGGTGGCAATCGGCGCTGGCAAGGTTTCGAACCTCGACGACAATGCCTGGCTGAAGCTCGGCGGCGCCGTTGCCGCTTCGCTGCGCAAGGCGACCGAGGTGGCCGTCATCCTCGATCTGCCGGAACTGCAGCCTGACGGCCACCAAGCGGCCAGCCTTGCTGCCGGCATCCTGCTGCGCAGCTATTCCTTCGACAAGTACAAGACCAGGAAAGACAAGGAGGAGAGCCAGCCTGACGCGAGGGACGCAAGGAAAGCCGGGGCGGCCAAGCCGGCCAAGGTTACAATCCACTGCGCCGACCCCGCGGCCGCGAAGAAGGCCTTTGCCGGCGAGGAAGCGGTGGTCGACGGCGTGCTGCTTGCCCGCGATCTGGTCAACGAGCCGGCCAATGCGCTGGGGCCCGTCGAATTCGCCGAGCGCGTCAAGGCGCTGGAACAGCTCGGCGTCGAGGTCGAGATCCTCGCCGAAAAGGAGATGAAGAAGCTCGGCATGGGCTCGCTGCTCGGCGTCGCGCAAGGCTCGCCGCGCGGCGCGCGCCTGGCGGTGATGCGCTGGAACGGCGGCAAGGCGAAAGATGCGCCCGTCGCATTCATCGGCAAGGGCGTCACCTTCGACACCGGCGGCAATTCGATGAAGCCGGCCTCCGGCATGGAGGACATGAAGGGCGACATGGGCGGTGCCGCCGCCGTCACCGGGCTGATGCACGCGCTCGCCGCGCGCAAGGCGAAGGCCAATGTGGTCGGCGTCATCGGCCTGGTCGAGAACGCCGTCGACGGCCATGCCCAGCGCCCCGGCGACATCGTTACCTCGATGTCGGGCCAGACAATCGAGGTGCTCAACACCGACGCCGAAGGCCGCCTCGTCCTGGCTGACGTGCTCTGGTACGCCAACGACCGGTTCAAGCCGAAATTCATGGTCAACCTGGCGACCTTGACCGGCGCCGTCATGGTGGCGCTCGGCCAGCATTATGCCGGCCTTTTCTCCAACAATGACGAGCTTGCCGGCCGGCTTTTCGGAGCCGGCCAGGCATCGCAGGAGCGGCTGTGGCGCATGCCGCTCGGGCCGGAATACGACAAGCTGATCGATTCCAAGAACGCCGACATGAAGAACATCGGCGGCCGCTATGGCGGCGCCATCATCGCCGCGCAGTTCCTGCAGCGCTTCGTCAAGGACACGCCCTGGGCGCATCTCGACATCGCCGGCACGGCGATGGGCGCGCCGTCGAGCGAGATCAACCAGTCCTGGGGCTCGGGTTTTGGCGTCAGGCTGCTCGATAGGCTGGTGCGCGACCACTACGAGGGGTAAGGCTTCCGGGATGGCCGACATCCTGTTCTACCACCTGACCGAATCGACGCTCGAGGAGGCGCTGCCCGGCCTGCTTGAGCGCAGCATCGAGCGCGGTTGGCGCGCGGTGGTGCAGACGGGCACCGAGGAGCGCCGCGATGCGCTCGACCAGCATCTGTGGACGTTCCGCGACGATTCCTTCCTGGCGCATGCCACCGACCGCGAGGCCCATCCGGCGGAGCAGCCGATCCTGCTCACCACGGGGGGAGGCAACCAGAACGCCGCGCAGATCCGTTTCCTGGTCGATGGCGCAAGCCCGCCCGAGCTTTCCGGTTACGAGCGCGCCGTGTTCCTGTTCGACGGCCATGACACCGCCCAGCTCGAAGCCGCCCGCGGCCATTGGAAGACACTGAAGGACGCCGGCCACGCCGTCACCTACTGGCAGCAAACGCCTGATCGGCGGTGGGAGCGCAAGGCCTAGCTCCGAACCGCTTCGCTACCCTGAAGATGCCGCCACAAGGCTTCTGCCACCGGCCCGTGCGGTTTGTCGCGCCGCCGGACCGCGGCCACGGTTTCGGTGCGTCCGGGAATATGCCGGCCGGCGATCGAGATCAGCCGTCCCTCGCGCAACTCATCCTCGATCAGCCATTCCGGCAGATGCCCCCAGGCGAGCCCATGCAGGATCAGCTCTTTCTTCATCATATGGTCCGGCACCGAGCAGGAATGCGCGCCGTCGATGACGAAGAAGTTTTCGGCTGAGGGACGCCGCGCCGTGTCGCGGATCACGCATTGGGTGAAGGGCCGCATCGCTTCCGGCGTGACATCATGCCCATCGTCGAACGGCAGGAAGCCCGGCGCTACCACCGGCATGAAGGCGACCTCGCAAAGGTCGATCCGTTCGAGATGCGGATCGGACGGATTGGCGCGGTGGAAGACGAGGTCGGCCGCGCCGTCCATCAAACGCTCGACCGGCCCGCTGATCGCTTCATAGTCGAGATGCAGGCGCGTGCGTGGCCGCTCGGCGAAGAAGCGGCTGAGCAGACCAAGTATTCCGGGTCTTGGGCAGACGTCGCCCATGACGACGCGCAGCACGGTTTCCTCCCCGTCCGCCAACTGGCCCGCATAATCTTGCAGGTGTTCAACTTCGCGCAACGCCAGTTGGGCCCGGCGGTGGAACAGGCGGCCTTCTTCGGTCAGGTTCACCCGGTATCCGCTCCGGTCGAGCAGCGTGAGGCCAAGTTGCTCCTCCAGCCGCGCGACGGCGGCGAAGACGGATGGGTGCGTGCGATGCAAGGCGAGGGCCGCAGCCTGGAAGCTGCCCCCGGAAACGACAGCATCGAAACATCTGAGATCGTGAAGCTTCAAGCCATCCATAGTCGGAAAATCCTACAGAGATTGTCAAATCATAGTAATTTTCTTCGATAGTTGCCAAGCCTAGTTTTCCCTCGTCGAACGCGGCGCAAAACCGCTGAACAGATGAGGACCCCAAAATGACCGGCACACTTCACTTCACGGCAGGCGACGGTGCCCGCATCGCCTACAGGCTGGACGGCCCCCAGGACCGCCCGGTGCTGATGCTCTCCAACTCCATCGCCACGACGTTCCGCATGTGGGACGGCCAAGTTCCTGAACTCGCCAAATCCTTCCGCGTGCTGCGCTATGATTTTCGCGGCCATGGCGGCTCCGACGCGCCGGCCGGCGCCTATTCCCTCGACCGCCTCGGCCGCGACGTGCTGGAACTGCTCGATTTCCTCGGCCTTGCCCGCGTGCATTTCCTCGGTCTGTCGCTGGGCGGCTTCGTCGGCCAGTGGCTGGGCATCCATGCGCCGGAACGCATCGAGCGCCTGATCCTCTCAAACACCTCGCCGCATCTCGGGCCGGCATCCTATTTCGACGAGCAGATAAGCAACGTGCTTTCAGCAAGCGACCTGTCGGCCACGGCCGACATGTTCATGCGCAACTGGTTCCCGGCCTCGATGCTTGCCGGTCAAAACAAGACGGTCGAACCATTCCACGCCGCCATCCTGGCCATGTCGCCGCAAGGGCTTGCAGGCTGCTTTGCCGCGGTCCGCGATGCCGATCTGCGCCGGCCGATTGCCCTGATCAAGGCCCCGACGCTTGTGATCGGCGGCGAGGACGACAAGGTGACGCTGGCGAGCCACAGCGAGGCCATCGCGGCGACGGTCCCCGGCGCCGAGCTTCTGCTTTTGCCTGGCGTCCATCTGCTCAATGTCGAGCGTCCGGCGGAGTTCGTGGAGGCGGTGGTGGGCTTCCTCGGTGTGGAGCATGGCGGTGCCGCAGCCCAAGTCTTGCGGGCAATCGGCTGATTGCCACTGATGAACGCGAATGGCATTGCGGACGCCGGCCATGCGTCCGCAATGCAGGTCGTCGGCTTGTCAGCCGCGAGCCAGCGCGGCCAACTGCTCCAGGCTGATCTTGTGGACGAGCGGATCGGCGTGTCGGTGCAGCAGCAGCCATTCGGCCCCGTCGCGGCGGAACACCAGCGTTACTCTGAGGGGCCATTCCTGGTCCGGCAGCCCGCCGACTTTGCCATGCTGCCACTCGATCACGGCAAGAACGGCTATGTCGCCCGATGCATAAGCCTGCACCAGCTCCATTTTCGTCTCGCCGTCCTTGAAGTAGCTCGCGAGCTGCTGGAGGTGCTCTGCGCTTGTGTCGAAACCTCTTGAGAACGGGCCGCCGAACGGCTGCATCAAAGTGTAGTCGGGCGCATGCCTGATCAGCTCGAGATAAGCGTCCATGTCGCCGCGCATGAACGCCGAGCTGCCCTGCTCGGCCAATTTCAGGAGCTCGGCCAACGCCTTGTCATCGATGGGCGCCGCGTTTGACGCGGCTCGGCCGCCCGACGCGCGCATCGCAAGCGGCAGGGCGAGTGGCGCCGACAACGCCAGTCGCCTGGACACGGCTTTGGCGCGGGATTTCCGGCTGGGCGGCGCGTCCGTCTTGTCCGTGGATTTGAACATCAGGGGTCTCCTCGTTGATCGCATAAGGATCCGAACTTGATCGCCCGGACCGATCTCACTTCAACCGAGATGAATCCAGTGATATGATTTCAGCGATATGCTGCACCAAATTGATCTATCTCGCATCGACCTCAACCTGCTGGTCCTGTTTGAGACCGTCATGGAGGAGCACCATGTCGGCCGCTCGGCGACGCGGCTGAACCTGTCGCCATCGGCTGTCAGCCATGGCCTCGGCCGGCTTCGCGGCCTGCTCGGCGATCCGCTGTTCCTGAGGACGCCGAGGGGTGTTGTGCCGACCGACAGGGCGTTAGAGCTGGCCGCGCCGGTCGCCGAGATCCTGGCGCGGGTGAGGGGCGTCATCGCCAGCGTCGAGCCCTTCGATCCGGTCCGCTCCAGGCGCCGTTTTGCCATCGGCGCGCCTGACGGGGCCTCGTCCGTCTTCCTGCCGCCGTTGCTCGATGCCTTCCGGCAAGGCGCGCCGGGCATCGACATCAGCATCCGTCAGCTGCTGCCGAGGCAAGGGGAGCCGTCGCCGGCTCTCGCCTGGAGCGACGTCATCGCAGAGCTGGAGGCGCGGGCGATGGATGTCGCGGTGCTTCCGGTGGGCGGCATGCCCGAGCGCTTCCTCCTACGCACCCTCTATGAAGAGGATTTCGTCATCGCCATGCGCGCCGGGCATCCGTTCGCCACCGATTCCGGCATCGAGGCCTACTGCGCCATGCGGCACCTTGTCGTGTCGCAGGCGGGCGACACGTCAGGGTTCGTCGACACCGCGCTGGCCGAGCATCGCCTGTCGCGGCGCATCGCGCTCACCGTTCCCAATTTCATGTTCGCGCTCGCCGTACTTGCCGAGACCGACCTTGTCTCTGCCTTGCCGCGCCGGTTTGTCGCCATGCATGCGCGCCGCTTCGGCGTCGTCGCCGTCGAAGCGCCCGTGACGCTGCGGCGTTTCCAGATCAGCGCCGTGGTGCCGAAGGTCGCGATGATGGACGCAGGCATTGCCTGGCTTGTCGGCCAACTGGTGCAGGCCGGACTGGCGGTTTAGGTGCCTTCGATGCTGCGACCGCTGCAAGGCCTTCACTTCGAAAAAAATACGCCTTCATCGCGCCCGATCCGCCTATAGAATAGGCCGACGCAAGCTCACGGGCCGGGGGGAAGGATGCGGATCAGGATCGTCGGAACCGGCAGGGCGGTACCGGCACAATGCGTCAGCACGCGCGCGCTGGAGGAGAGGTTGGGCCTGGGCAAGGGCTCGCTTGAAACCGTCACCGGCATTGCGGAGCGCTATGTCTGCGAGGCCGAATCGCAAATCGATCTCGCCTGCGCCGCGGCGACGCTTGCGCTTGGCGATGCCGGCCTCGAGCCCGGGGCCGTCGATCTGATCATCGGCGGCTGCGGGGTGCCGTACCAGCCGCTGCCAGCGACCGCGCCTCTGGTCATGCAGCGCCTCCGGCTGGCGGACGGCTCCGCAGCCGCCTTCGATGTCAACAGCACCTGTCTCGGCTTCCTCACCGCCTTCGAGACCGCCGGCCGCATGATTGAGGTGGGGCAATGCAAGACAGCGCTGGTCTTTTCATCCGAAGTCGCCTCGCGCGCTTTGCCGTGGCAGGAGGCGCCCGAGATCGCCGCGCTCTTCGGCGACGGCGCGGCGGCGGCGGTGCTGCGCAGGGCCGAACCCGGCGAGGGCAAGGTGGCGGCGAGCTTGATGCGCACCTATCCCTCCGGTTGGGAGGCCTGCGGCATCGGTTCGGGCGGCACGCGCTTCGACTTCAGCAAGGAACGGGAAGCATTCGCCGCGCACAGCTTGTTCCACATGGACGGCAAGGAATTGTTCCGGCTCACCTCGCGCCACTTCAACGGCTTCGTCGATGATCTGCTGGAGCGCGCCGGCTGGCGGCGCGAGGATGTCGACCTCGTCATACCGCATCAGGCAAGCCCATTCGCGCTGGCCCATATGGCGCGCCAGACCGGCTTTCCGCCGCAAAGGCTCATCGACATCTCTGCCCGCTTCGGCAACCAGATCGCCGCCTCCATCCCCTTCGCGCTGGATGTCGCGCGCCGCGAGGGGCGGGTGGCGCCGGGCATGAAGCTGCTCCTCCTCGGCACCTCTGCCGGCGTCTCCTTCGGCGGCATGGCGCTGGAGGCTTGAGGAGATGGCCGTCCTCGTCACCGGCGCAAGCGGTTTCCTCGGCTCTCATGTGCTCGGGCGGCTGGCCGCGTCCGGCACGCTGGCGCTCGGGCTCGGTCGCGATGAAGCACGCTGCGATGCGCTGGAGGCCGCCGGCCATCGCATCATCCGCCACGATCTCGCACAGCCGCTCGATGCCGTGCTCGATCCAAGGCTGGGCAGGGTCGAACGGATCATCCATTGCGCGGCGCTCTCGGCGCCTTTCGGACGGCTCGCGGATTTCGAGGCGGCCAATGTCACGGCGACGCGGAACCTCGTCGATTTCGCGGGGCGGCAAAGCGTCAGCCGTTTCGTCCACATCTCCAGCCCGTCCGTCTGCTTTGCCTTCCGCGACCAACTTGGTCTCACCGAGGACGCGGCTCTACCGGAACCGGTCAACCACTACGCCCGCACCAAGCGCGAGGCGGAGAAGATCGTGCTTGGCCGGCCCGCCATCCATCCCGTGGTGCTGCGACCGCGCGGCATCTACGGCAAAGGCGATCGCGCGCTGCTGCCGCGCCTGATCAAGGCGGCAAAAAACCGGCCGCTGCCGCTGTTTCGCGATGGGCGGGCGGCCATCGACCTCACCCATGTCGACGATGTCGTCGATGCGGTGATGGCGGCACTTGCGGCGCCCAGGGAAGCCGAATGCGGGATCTTCAACGTCTCCGGCGGCGAGGTGCTGCCGGTCCGCCGCATCGCCGACGAGGCCTGCATCCGCGCCGGCTTGCATGCGCGCTGGCGGCCGACGCCGCTCATGCCGGCGATGCTGGCGGCGGGCTTGATGGAAGCGGTGGCGCTCTGGCTGCCCGGGCGTCCGGAGCCGCCGGTCACGCGCTATGGGCTCGGCCTCTTCGCCTATGCGCAAAGCCTCGATCTTTCCAAGGCCTGGCGTATGCTCGGCTGGGCGCCGAAAATCTCGTTTGAACAAGGGCTTGACCGCACTTTTGCCGGCGGGGCCGGGCCATGAAGATCGTCTTCGCCAACAGCGCCTGGGTGAGCGCCGCCGAGCGGCTGATCCTGCGCGGCGGCGGCTGGCAAAGCGTCAGGCTGCGCGTCCGCTACGGGCTGGTCTTTCACCCGGCTGCCGGGCCGGTGCTCATCGACACCGGCTACACACCGGAAGCGCTGAGCGGCGAGCGGCGCGGCCGGATGCTGCGGCTCTACGGCGCGCTGCTCAAGCCCGAGCTCAACGCCGCCGAGCAGGTCCTGCCGATGCTGCGCCGTTTCAGCCTCTCGCCCGACGATATCCGCGCAATCATCGTCACCCATTTCCACGCCGACCACATTTCGGGCCTGTCGCTGTTCCGCAATGCGCGCTTCATCGCCAGCGATGCCGCCTGGGCGCGGGTCAAGGCGCGCAGCACGAGGCGGAATCTGCGCCACGGCGTCTTCACCGAACTCTTTCCGCCGGATTTCGAAGCGCGATTGGACGGCAATTCCGCGAAGCCACGCGTCGCCTCCCGGGGCGACATTCCCGGCGGTGCCGATCTCTTCGGCGATGGCAGCGTGATCGCCATCGATCTTCCTGGACATGCCGATGGCCAGTTCGGGCTGCTGTTCACCGGCCCCGGCCGGCCGCTGCTCTATGCCGTCGACGTGCAATGGCTGCTCGCAGCCGTGACCGAAAACCGTACGCCGGGTTTCCCGGCGACGCTGATCGCCGAGGATGCCACGGCGATCGAGCCGGCCAGCACCATGCTGCGCCGCTTCCTCGCTTCCGGCGGCGAGGTGATGCTTTGCCATGATCCCGCGCCGACACCCCATGACTTTGCGCCGGAGGCCGCATGAACGGGCTGGCGGAAGCGGCAGGCTCTTTCGTCCTGACGCGCTGGGTGTCGCGCAAGAGCCGCGCTGACTTCGAGCGCTGGCAGGCGGCCGCCCTGCGGCGCTTCCTCAACCGCGACCTACCGCGCGCACCTTTCTACCGCCAGGTACCGGTCCGGCTTACCGATTTGCCGGTCACCGACAAGGCGCTGCTGATGGCGCGCTTCGAGGATTTCAACATCCACGGCCTCACCGCCACGGAAGCCTGGGCGGCCCAGGCGGGTGACGGTCGGGCCGGCGCGCTGACGGTCGGCGCCAGCACCGGCACCTCCGGCAATCGCGGCCTGTTCGTGATTTCCGAAGCCGAAAAGTACCGCTGGCTAGGCGCAATCCTGGCCAAGGCCGCGCCCGATCTTCTGTGGCGCGGCATGCGCGTCGCCGTCATCCTGCCGCAGAATACCGGGCTTTACGACAGCGCCCGCAGATCGCGGCTGGTCAAGCTCGCCTTCTTCGATCTGGCGGCCGGGCCGGAAAGCTGGCGCGGTGCGCTCGAAGCCTTCGACCCGACGGTCATCATCGCGCCACCGAAGATCCTCCGGTATTTCGCGGCCGAAAACTTTCGGCTCCAGCCGAAGCGTGTCTTCTCCGCCGCCGAGACGCTCGATCCGGTTGACCGTCCGGTTATCGAGAATTTCTTCCGGCTGCCGCTCGGTCAGATCTACATGGCGACGGAAGGCCTGCTCGCGGTGACCTGCCGGCAGGGCGGGCTGCATCTTGCGGAAGACTCCGTCTTTTTCGAATTCGAGCCGGCGGGCGAGGGGTTGGTGACGCCGCTGGTGACGGCTTTTCGCCGTCGGACACAGATCATGGCGCGATACCGGATGAACGACCTGTTGCGCTTGTCCGGGCAGCCTTGCGGCTGCGGTTCGCCGCTGCGCTGCGTCGACGAAATCGTCGGCCGTATGGACGATGTCTTCCGGCTGAGTTCGCGGACCGGACCGATCCTCGTCACGCCGGATGTGCTGCGCAACGCCGTGCTCAAGGCCGACCGCCGCATCGACGATTTTCGCCTTGTCCAGACCGGATCGGACAGGATCGAGCTCAGCCTTCCCCCAAGTCTCGCGGACGATGCGGCGGCCAGCGCTCATCAGGCGGTGCAAGCGTTGCTGGAAGCGCGAAAGGCGGTCGCCGCCGTAGCGCTTGTCCGCGCGCCATTGCTGCTGGAGACAGGCCGCAAGCTGCGCCGGGTCGAGTGCCGCCTGGAGCAGGCGCGGTGAGCGGCGCGGCGATGATGGAAAGGCCTGTCCAGCAGGCCGACCGGGTCGAGAACAAGCCGGCAAACGTCGAGGCTTTTGTAGGGCTTTTCAACGAAATACCGGTGCGCGATCTCGTTGCCAACCTGAAGACGGAAGTCGAGACGTTCGAAGTCGCCGGCCGCGTTTTTCCGCTGACGCTGAACGACGCCGATGAAGCGCCCAACTGCTACATCTGCTGCCCGACCAGCGCCTATATCGACTATGCGGTGGACGAGACGCGCAACTTCGCCGCCCATCCGCTGCTGCGGCGCGTGTTGAAGGCGCTGATCGGCGCCTGCGCGCCGCTGGTCAGGGCAAGCGGCCTGGACCGTCAGGCGCAGCTCAACAACTGGCTCTATTCGACCAACCCGGTGCCGCGGCTCGACCGGCCGACGGTCGCGTCGCTGCGCTCGGCCTTGACCGTGCGCTTCCCCGATCGCGCCATCGTCATCCGCTCGTTGAACGACATCGCCGATCCGGCGACCATTGCCGCCTTGAAGGCCGAGGGGTTCCGCATGCTGGCGGCACGGCAGGTCTACATCTTCGCCGACCGCAGCGCGGCACCCGCGATGACGCGCGACATGAAACGCGATCGCGCCCGCTTGCGCAAAACGCCTTTCGAGCGGGTCGGCGACGGCGATTTTACCGAGGCCGACTATGCGCGCGCCGAGCTGCTTTACAACATGCTCTATCTCGACAAGTACACGCCGCTCAATCCGCACTACACCGCCCGCTACATCGCCGAAATGCACCGGCGCGGCATCATCAGCCTGGTCGGATTGCGCAGGCCGGGCGGCGAGCTGGCCGCTGTCACCGGCCTGTTCGAAAACGGCGGCACGCTGACCCAGCCGATTGTCGGCTACGATACCGGCCTGCCGGTCGGCGAGGGGCTTTATCGCATGGCGATGGCGATGGCGCAGGACCACGCCACGGCGCGCGGCCTGTTCTTCAACATGAGCGCGGGTGCTGCCGAATTCAAACGCCGGCGCGGCGCGGTCGCCGCGATCGAATACAACGCCGTCTATGCCGGGCATCTTGCGCTTCGCCGGCGCATGGCGATCCGCATCATGGAAACCGTGCTGGCGCTGGTCGGCATTCCCTTGCTCAGGAGGTTCGAACTGTGAGTGAGCGCCATGGGGAAGATCACTGGCAGGCGGTTGCCCTGTCCGCCGACATCGGCAAGCGGCCGAAGCGCATCCTGTTCGATCGTGCGCCGGTGGTGCTGTTCCGCTCGGCGCAAGGCATTGCAGCACTTTTCGACCGCTGCCCGCATCGTCTGGTGGAGCTTTCGACCGGCAGGATCGTCGGCGGCGAGATCGAATGCCCCTATCATGGCTGGCGTTACGACGGCGCGGGCCGCTGCACCGCCATCCCCGGCCATGTCGGCGCCATGCCGCATTACTGGGTCCGCCGCTACGCCGCGATCGAGCGCGACGGCGTCGTGTTCATCTCTTCCGGCACGCCGCGGGGCGAACCCTACCTGCATTGCATGCAGGGCAAGGACATCATCGTGCGACGGGTGCGCTCATCGACGCAGTCGACGGTCATCGATGCCGCCGAGAACATTCTCGACGCCACCCATACCCATTTCACCCACAAAGGCCTGCTGCGCGGCCTGACCTCGAAGCGCCATCGGGTGCGGGTCGAGGTGACGGGCGGCGAGGGCTGGGTCGAAGCCTGCTACACCGGCGAGGATCGCCAGCAGGGCCTGATCAGCCGGCTGCTGGAGGGCGAACGCGCGAAGACCATCGGCCGCTTCCGCCATCCCGGCATCGCCGAGCTTGAATATTGGGCCAAGGACGGGCTGGTTTTAGCCACCACCTTCCACCTGCGCCAGGCCGACGAGCGCACAGTCGAAGGCCTCGGCTGGCTGATCGGCCGGCGCCAGGGCCTGCTCGGCGAGCTGAAGGCACTGGCCTTCAAGCCGCTCTTCACCATCGCGCTGCACCAGGATCGCAGGGTGCTGAAATCGGCAAGCGACAACGCCCGTTTCGCGCCGCAAGCCCTGCCGGTCATCGGCCCACTCGACTTCCTGCGCCGCGACATTGCCGCGATTGTGGAGGGGAAGATGCCGGCCGCGGCAAGCAAGCCGAGGGTGCATCAGATCGAGTTGTGACCTGAAGTTTATATGCCTTGATTTTGAGCACTTCCGTGAATTATAGTTCACACACGATCGAAGTTTCGGCAGGCGGCCGATTTCACGCATTGGCTGGACGGACTTCGCGACACCACGGCGCGCATGCGTGTCCTCGCCCGCATCCGTCGGGTTGAGATCGGCAACATCGGTGATGTCAAATACTTCGATGCTATCGGCGAGCTTCGGATCGACCATGGCCCAGGCTACCGCCTCTGTTTTGTGAAGATCGGAAACGCTGTGATCATCCTGCTCTGCGGTGGCGACAAGTCCAGCCAGAAGCGCGACATCGCCAAAGCGAAACAGATGGCAAAGGAGATATGACGATGCCCCTCGAAACCACACGCTTCGACATTCTCGACCACCTGAAAACCCCAGAGGATCGCTTGGCCTACATCGAGGCTGCCTTCGAGGATGGCGATCCTGCGCTCATCACGCACGCGCTCGGCGATGTGGCGCGTTCCATAGGCATGACAGCTGTGGCGAAGGAGGCTGGCGTTACACGCGAGGCGCTTTACAAGGCATTGAGCGAGAGAGGCGATCCTCGTCTCAGCACGTTGCTCGGTGTTACGAAAGCACTTGGTCTGCAGCTCGATGTGAAGCCTATTCGCTCGGGCTCGCTCGGGGCTTGAAGCATCTCAGCCCGGCCCGTTCCATTCGATATCGCGCGTCGACGCCGCCTGCAGGCTGATGCGCTCGCGTAATGCCACTTGTGCGATCTCCGCCAGCGCCGGCCATTGCGCTCTTACGGGTGCGGTATCGCCTGGCCAGTCGAGCAATTCCTGGCTCTCGCGCATCGCCTGGCGAAAGCGGCCGAGCCCGCCCGAACGCAAAGTGGCCGGCAGCCCATATATCCACATGGCAAGCCGCACCGTTTGCGGCGCGCTGACGTCGGGCGTCACTTCCGCGCCATCTCCAAGCACGGCATCGGTAAACCTCACCGGGTCGCGGAAGAAATGCAGGCCGGAGACGGCGCGCGGATTGCATTCCAGGGGCAGCACGCGCCCGTCCGTCTCGCGCATCAGGTCGAAGGAGATCTGCCCGGTCCATGCGGTGCCGGCGACGATACGCTCGACCAGCTCGCGCGCCGCATCGTCCTCGACCCGCTCGAAGAAGATGCCGGCGCCCTTGCCGGCGCGGTGGAGCGAGCGGTAGAGCGCCAGCGCCTTGAGCCTGCCTTCGCGCGCCACCGCATAGGCGCTGATCTCCTCGCCTTCGACAGAACGCTGCGCTACCCAGGGCATGGCGGGCGAGGGCGCAATGGCATCGAGCGCTTGCGGCGGTGGCCGCAGCAGCACACGGCTGGCAAAGCGTGACCAGACCGGCTTGAACACGAGTTCGTGCGAGCGATTGCGCACGGCTTCGATATCGCCGCGCGAGCTGAGCAGCGTCGTTTCCGGCACCTCCAACCCGAGTCGTTCGGCAAGCCCGATGAAGCTATGCTTGTTGTGGACCTCGGCCAGAAGATCGATGCCGGGCGCGAACAATCGGGCCGGCATGGTCCTGCCGAGCCAGGCCAGTGCAAGGTGAAAGACTTCCTCGCAGGTCGGGATGACGAGGCCGATGCCTTCAGCCCGTATCAGCGCCTCCACTGCGTCGGCATGGGCCCGTGGCTCGAAGCGCGGCGGCGGCAGGCGGTGATAGCGCGCGCAGGCCTTGCTCGATGCCGCGATCGGCCGCGCCGGCGTGTCGGCCAGGATCACCCTATGCCCGGCGCCATGGAAAAGGCGCGCCAGATGCAGCGCCACAGGAGCGCGTGCCCCGGTAATCAGGATGGTTCCGTCAGCCCCCGGCATCGCCCATTCGCGCCCGCTCCCGTCGCGAAACCGTTGCGCGAAATCGGCGTGGTTGGCAACGCGGCTGCTATCGATGCCCGGCCGGCCGGATCATTTCCGGCGCGGCTTTGCCTTCTCGGTCGCCGGCTTGCTCGGCCAGTGCCAGCCGTCGCCCTCGCCATGCGCCGGCTGCGGCCGCGCCACATAGGCGAGCGCGCCGTTGGCCTCGAGATAGACGCGCGACAGCATTTCGGCCAGCACGCCCGACGTCACCGCCTGCAGCCCGGCGATCACCAGGAAGAAGCCGGTGATGAGCATTGGCCTGGTGCCGATATCCTGCCCCCAGAAAACCTTGATCGCGAACAGATAGGCAAGGATCAGCGAGCCGAGCACGCCGAGCACGATGCCGATGCCACCGAAGAAATGCCCGGGCCTTGTACGATAGCGCATGAAGAAGAACATGAAGACGAGGTCGAGCACCACGCGGAAGGTGCGCGAGATGCCGTATTTCGACTGGCCGTGGATGCGGGCGTGGTGCGTCACCACTTCCTGGGCGATGCGGCGCGGCGTCGTCACCGTCGCCAGCCAGGCCGGGATGAAGCGGTGCATCTCGCCATAGAGCCGTACGCTGCGGATGACGCTGCCGCGGAATACCTTCAGGCTGCAGCCATAATCCTTGAGCTGCACGCCGGTGACGCGCGCGATCAGCCTGTTGGCGATGCGCGAGGGCAGGCGGCGCATCCAGAAACCTTCCTGGCGGTTCTTGCGCCAGCCGGCGACGAGGTCGAGATCCTCGGTCAGCAGGCGATAGACCATGCGCGGAATGTCGAACGGGTCGTTCTGCAGGTCGCCGTCGAGCGTCGCGATGACGTCGCCGCGCGCGGCGTCGAGGCCGGCCTGCATGGCGGCGGTCTGCTTATAATTGCGCACCAGCTCCACGCCATGCACATGCGGCCCGTATTGCGCCGCCAGCCGGTGGATCTCGGCGGGCGTGGCATCGGTGCTGCCGTCGTCGACGAGCACCACCTCCCAGGGCTGACTGTAATTTTCCATCGCCTGATGGATGCGGACAAGCAGCGGCTCGACATTGTCGGCCTCGTTGTACATCGGGACGACGATGGAGAGCTTGTGCTCGGGCATGACGGCGCCCTCGGGCAATCCCGATGCGGGGATGGGAAGCACGTTCATGGCGGTCATTTCCTTGCCGGTCCCGCCGCCGGGGTCTCCGGCAGCGTCGATTTCGAGGGGAACAGCCAGGCGATCGCACCGGTTGCGACCGCCGAGCAGAGAATGAAGAGATGCAGCGCCAGCGCCGCC
>NZ_JBVVQH010000022.1:130348-140177 GCF_055811115.1 Mesorhizobium sp. WSM4832
CCCCGCTGGCGGGCGTCCATATTGGGCGTGGCGTTATTCGCCCCGGGGGGGGGGGGCGCGGCCCTATTGGGCCCCTACCCGGGCCCGCCCCGCCCCGGGCTGTTGGGGGGGGGGTGGGGCGCCGACGGCGCCGGGAAAGGCGGTCTGGAACGAGGTGCCGAGCAGCATGGCAAGCAGCCAGCCCTGCACGCCGAGCTTCAGCGCCCAGTTGGCGATCGTCCACCACCAGCCGTAGCGCGAGCGTCCAGTCGCTTCGGTGAAGATGTCGCGCAATTTGCCGAATTTCGAGACGATCCTGCCGCGCCCCGCCCAGTCATGCGGCGCGCGCGCCCAGCGCGGCAGATACCATGCGGCGGCGATCAGCGCCGCGATGCCGGCGGCGCGTAGCGCCGGATGCAGGCCCGGCCAGACGAGGCAGGCCAGCACGCCGACGACGAAAGCGTCCTGCAGCCTGAACCAGAGGAGCGAAGCGCTGGCGCGCACGATCGGTACGCCGAACACCTGGCGCAAAAGTATCGGGAAGGCTGTCTCGCCGCCGCGGAACGGCACGATGTTGATCATGGCATTGTGGATCAGGATGACGCGAAGCACGGCGCCGAAGCGGCCGTTCACATCGTCGCGGAACTCGTCGCAGACACGCAGCGCCCGCAGCACATAGGTCACGAACAGCGCTACCGCCACCGCCGCGAAAGCGCCGGGCGTGATGCTGGCAAAGGCATCGCCGACCATCTTCCAGCGCGAGTCGCTGGCAAGCCATGCCAGCAGCGCCAGAGTGACGATTATCGATATCGCTCGCTTCAATCAGGTCTCCAACCGGCCGCCTGTCGGCGGAAGCACTATCCGAGGGCTCCAGAGGAGCGACGCTCGAATGTCGGCCCGGCCGGCGCCGGTTCGATATCGGACCCGCGCCGGCTTTTTTTCAAGGCGCTGTTCCTATAGAGCAGCAGCCGCGGTGAATCCACAAGCTTGGTTGGAGCATCGATCGGGACGATCAAAGGCGGGCGGACGCGCCGCCCGCCCGCTTTGCCGGGACAAGTCTTATTCTCCGCCCATCTCTTTCTTGAACTGGTCGAAATCGACCTGCATGCCGTTGAAGATGGTGCTCCAGTGGCGCGTGAGTGCCGCCATGGTGACGGCCTCCTGGATCTCCTCGTCGGTGGCGCCGGCGCGCTTGGCGTCCTGCGTGTCCGACCAGATGCAGTAGGTGCAGGGGATCTGCGCCGCGACTGCCAGCGAGATCAGCGACTTGACCTTCGGCGGCAATGCCGTCTTGTCGCTGAGCTCGATGGCCTTGACCTCGGCCCAAGCGCCGGGCAGACCGGCTTTCGGGAACTGTTTCACGAAGCTCGGCACGCCGCCCATCGTTGACTGGATGTCCTTGAGGGTGGCGTCATAATCGTCGGCCCTGGCAGGCGCGGCAGCTAGGACGGCGGCGAATACGCCCGCGGCGGCGGCGAGCGAGGCGGAACGAAGGCAGGAATGCGCGGTTGAAGCGACGCGAATGACTGACATGATGTTCTCCTCTGGTTTTTGTTAGCCTTACGATGTAAGGTGTCCCGAAAATGAACCTTACGGTGTAAGTTGTCAAGCGCCATGGATGCACCGAGCAAAAAAAACCGAACCCGTGGGAAACTGTCCCGCGAAATGATCGAGGACGCCGCTTTTGAGGTGATCGAGCGGGAAGGGCTGTCTGGCTTTTCTATGCGCAAGCTCGCTGCCAGGCTCGGCTGCGAGGCGATGAGTATCTACCACCACTTCCCCTCGCAGGCGCATCTCTACGAGGCGTTGGTCGACCGCCAGATGAGCGGGCTTGTCGTTCCCGACGACAGCATGCCGTGGCGCGAGCGGGCGCGCGTCGGCATGCAGGAATTCCGCCGCGTCGCCACCGAGCATCCGGCCTTCGCGCCGTTCCTCGTGGTCTACCGCATGAACTCGCCGCCCTGCCTTGCCAAGCTCAACGCCGTCATCGGCTTGTTCGAGGATGGCGGCTTCGGTCCCGAGCTCAGCGCCCGCCTGTTCCGCGCCGCCAGTTACTATTTGACGGGCGCGATCCTCGACGAGACGGCCGGCTACGCCAAGGGGCCTTCGGCGGTCACCACCGTCAGCGACGAGGAACTGGCTCGCGACTATCCGAGCGTCATGAAGGCCGGCGCTTATTTCGGCACCGGCGGTTTCGACAAGACTTTCGAGCTTGGCCTGGAAATGTTTCTGGACGAGATGGAGCGGGTCCGCGAAGCTGCCCGAAACGAAACCGCTAAGAAATAGCGGCAATCTCCCGAAAAAAGCCAAGGCTCTGAATGCGTTTCCTCTGCGTGCTTCTCGTCATCGCCGGCGCCGCCATCGGCATCTTCTATCCGTGGGCGATGAGCAATTTTTCCGGCCATGCCATCGGCACGTACCGCGTCTACGAGGGCGGCCGCTTCCGGCCGGTCACCGTTCAGCTCGCCGCAAGCGATGCGCCGGTAAGGGTGCTGGTCGACCTTACAGCGCGGGCCGAACGCATCGCCGGGCAGCAGCGCACGGTGCTGACGCTGACCGCGGCCGGAGGCGGCCGCACGGTGCTCGCCGCCACGCTCTCCTTCAACCACACCGACAATCCACGCCAGGTCAGCCCGCAGCTGCCCGACAAGATCTTTCGCGACGAGGCCGGCGTCATCGATAAGGTCACGCCCGGTCCTTACGTCTTCACCGTCGGCCCCGGCGATGCGGACGGCATCGACATGCGCGCTGTCGATCTCATCCTGCGCGCCGGCACCGGCTCGATCGACGAACGCGCGCAGCCGGCCGGCTACACGCTGATGGGCATCGGCCTGGCCGGCCTGGCGCTGTCCCTGGTCTTCGGCCGCCGCGGCGGAGGCCATCCGCAGAATCCCAATTCGCAGCCGCCGCCGCGCTGGGGCCGCAACGGGTCGCCACGAGCATGATGCCGAAAAGTGTTAAGCGGTTTTCGGTCGACATCATGCTCTTTGGAGTGAGGCGCGCATGAATTATCGCCACGCCTACCACGCCGGCAATTTCGCCGATGTCGTCAAGCATGCGGTGCTCGCCCGCCTCGTCGAATATCTCAAGCAGAAGGACAAGGCCTTCCGCGTCATCGACACCCATGCCGGCATCGGCCGCTATGATCTTGCCTCGGCCGAGGCCGGCAAGACCGGCGAGTGGCAGGGCGGCATCGGCCGGCTGCTAGGGGCCACGCTCGAGCCGCAGGCGGCGGCACTTCTCCAGCCCTATCTGCAGGCAGTGCGCGCGCAAAATCCCGACGGCGGGCTCAAGCGCTATCCCGGTTCGCCGCTGATCGTTCGCCATCTCCTGCGCAACCAGGACCGGCTGACGGCGGTCGAACTGCACCCGAAGGATGCCGCGCGGCTGAAATCGGTTTTCGCCGGCGATTTCCAGGCGAGGGTGATCGAGCTCGACGGCTGGCTGGCGCTCGGCGCGCAACTGCCGCCGAAGGAAAAGCGCGGCCTTGTCCTGATCGATCCGCCTTTCGAGGAGGAGGGCGAGTTCTCCCGGCTCGTCGAAGGCCTGCATAAGGCGCACCGGCGCTGGCCGGGTGGCATTTACGCGCACTGGTATCCGATCAAGGACCGCAAGGCGGTGACCGCCTTCCGCGCGGCGCTGAAGGAGACAGGCATTCCAAAGCTGCTCGACATTGCATTCGAGATCCGGCCTGCCTCGCAAGAGCCCAGTCTCGACGGCAGCGGCCTGCTGGTGGTCAATCCGCCCTACACGCTGGAAGGCGAGTTGCGGCTGTTGCTGCCGGCGCTGCACAAAGTTCTCGCCGTTCGGCAGCCGTCGCGCTGGACGCTCGATTGGCTGGCTGGCGGCTAGACTACGGCTCCCGCGTTCCCCTCAAGCCAGCGCCGAAGGCGTCGCGCCGGTCAACCGCCGGCTTTCGCGGATCAGATGCGCCTGGTCGGCATAGCCGGCCTCGATCGCCAGCAACGCGGTCGAGGCGTCGCCCTGCTGTCGTTGCAGGCGCCGGAACCGGTGGAAGCGCAGGATGCGGTCGAGCGTCTTCGGACCATAGCCGAAAGTGTCGTCGAAGCGCCGCCGCAGCGTCCGCTCGCTCATATGCAGATGGCGTTGCAGGAACGGAACCAGCGGCGTTTCCGGCGGCAGTCCCTCGTCGATGACGTCGAAGGCCCGGCCCATCTGCGGGTCGAGCGCATCGCGCCCCCGCATGTGCATGCCGACCGTCTCCTCCAGTTGCCGCACCAGGTCGACAAGGTCGGGAGCCGCCTTGATGCGGTCGGTCAGCGCGCGGGCGCGGGTTCCCCACACTTCGCCGAGGTCCAGTCGCCCGCCGACGATTTCGCCGGCCGGCACGCCGAGCCAGCCGGCGGCCGCACCCGGCCGGAAGCGGAAGCCGATGATCACCGTGCCGGCCGGCGGCGTCTCGATCTGCGGTTCCCTGTCCGGCCCGGCCACGCGGAAACGGCCGTCGACCCATTGCAGATCGATCGTGGCGTCCGGCGTGATGACGATGGGTGGAACGGCACGCTCGTCCATGCGGTGGACCCAGACCGCGGAGAAGGCATCGGCCAGGCCCCGCGGGGCGGGCCGTTCCCGAAAGCAGCCGGTTGTCTGCGCCAGGACCGGTTCCATCTCTTCTCCGATCTGTTCCACCCGGATCGGTGCGACGGTCATTTTGGCCGAAATCTTCAAGGCTGGCCAAGTCATCCATGGCAAAACGGATGGAGTTTCACGGTGCTTCACGCACTCGCATCGGACCCGCATCCGTTTGCGACCGTGGTCACGAATATAGAAAGGAGTGAGAGAAATGAAAGCTCGCATCACTGTATTGACGCTTGGCGTCGACGATCTGGAAGCGTCGCTCAAATTCTATCGCGACGGCCTCGGCCTGCCGACCGAAGGCATCATCGGCCGCGAATTCGAACATGGCGCCGTCGCCTTCTTCGACCTCGCCGGCGGTCTGAAATTCGCGATCTTCGAGCGCGCCAACATCGCCCATGACGCGACGGTGCCACAGAGCGGCCGCAGCCCGACCGAGCTCACCATCGGCCACAATGTCGGCAGCGAGGCCGAGGTGGACGCGGTGATGGCGGAAGCCGTCAAGGCTGGCGCGCGCGTGGTCAAGCCCGCGCAAAAAACCTTCTGGGGCGGTTATGCCGGCTACTTCCAGGATCCCGACGATCATCTGTGGGAGGTCGTCTACAACCCGGCTTTCATTCCGCAGGATTAAAGTCTCATTGGGAGGCCGCAATGCCCATTCAGACCATTCAAGCGGTCGGCGCTTTCCTCATCGGCGGCGTCTTCATTGTCGCCGGCATCGAGCACTTCGTGAAATTCCGGGCGATGAGCGACTATCTGGCGAGCCGGGGGTTCCCGGCTCCCGCCCTGATGCTCGCCGCCGGCTCGGCGGTCGAGGTCGTCGCCGGCCTGATGCTCGCGCTGGGATTTGCATTGCCCTTTGCCGCTGGCGCATTGGCCGCGTTCACGCTGGCGACGAATGTCATGCTGCTGCGCTTCTGGGCGAGCGAAGAGCCGGAGCGCCAGGTGCTGCGCAATGCGTTTCTGATCAACATCGCCGTCATCGGCGGGTTGCTGCTTGCCGGCACTGTCTGAAGCAATTCCAGGAAAAGTGTGTAGCGGTCAGGTTCGGCGTCTTCGCCGTAACCTTCCGTCCGGAATTGCGTGAAAACAAAGAGCTAGAGCGGTTCGGCGGTTCTATCAAACGCTGAACCGCTGTAGCCGGGGAGGTCCGGAAGGAAGCTTTGCGGAAACCATTGTTTTCGCACCCGCTTGACCGCCGCCAAGCGAATCCGCACAGTGCGCGGAACCGACCTTGAGAGGCTGTCATGACTCGCTTCGCCCATTCCGCCCTTGCCGCGCTGATTTCGCTTACTCCGTTGGCCACCTCGCTGGGCTTCAGCCCGGCCGCGCATGCCGCCGACCTTTCCGTCTACAGCGGGGACGATGGCAGCGTCTGCGGCGAAAACTGGGTGCTGAGCAAGATTACCGACCGCTTCTCCTATCAGGTGCACCACGTGCCGCACCTGCCGGTCGTCGCGATCACCGATTTCCGCAACATCCGCCAGCATCGCTACGAACCGGCGAGCGACGAATGGCCGATCGGCCGCCACTATTGCCGCGCCACCGTCAACCTGTCGGACGGTCGCGACCGCTCGATCTTCTACCTGATCGAGGAAGGCCAGGGTTTTGCCTCGATCGGCGACAATGTCGAATTCTGCGTCTCGGGCTTCGACCGCTGGCTGGTCTATAACGGCCGCTGCCGGGTGCTCAGGTAATTGCTGGCCGGCAAACAGTTGGGGTAAGCGCTCTACGGCACCCCCCTCTGGCCTGCCGGCCATCTCCCCCACAAGTGGGGAGATTGCAACCCTGCTTCCCTTGATACGTTCGAGATTGGCGAAAGCCAGCATGACGGCTGATCTCCCCCCTCGTGGGGGAGATGTCCGGCAGGACAGAGGGGGGCGCTGTCCCGCCGGCCGATCATCGTTTTCCTGAACTGTTTCAGCCGCCACCGGCGCGCGCCATGAGCAGCGCCCGCTCCCGCTCATTGCCGGTCAGCTCGGCGGCGGGCGGAATTCGGCGCGGGCTTCGTCCATCCGGCCGAGCCTCGCCAGGAATCGACAAGCTTGGCGAAAATTAATTGCGATGCCGGCCGAAGAGGCGTGGCGGCACGCGAGCCGGCGTCTCCTCCGCTGTCGCTGCCTCAGGCTGCCTTGCCGCCCGCTAGGTCAGGTAGCCCGGCTACCTGACAGATAGGCCGAGATCAGCTCGACGAGCTGCTTCTGCAATTCCGGCGCGTCGAGCATGTTGCGCCGCGCCGCGTTGTGGATCACGCCCTCGATCGCCGAGGAGAGCACGCGCGCCATCGTCTCGGTGTCCTTGCGGCGTTTGCGGTACTGCGCGACGGCCGCCGCGTAATGTTCGAGATAGCGCGTCTGGAACGAGGCATGCGCGGCGCGCGAGCCGCGGTCGCCGGGCGCCTCGTCGAGCAGCACCTGGTGCAGCGTCGGGTGGATGCTGTGCGCGCCGATCATGCCGCGCACCAGTTCGCGCGCGAACTGCCTCAGCGGCTTCTCGTCGGCCGCCGCTTCGCGAATCACCGACAGCACATGGTCGAAGTGACGGCGCCGGATTGCTTCGACCAGAGCGAGCTTGTCGGGGAAATATTGATAGAGCGAGCCGATGCTGACGCCCGCGGCCTCGGCCACCTTGTTGGTGGAAAACCCGGCCCAGCCGAGCTCGCTCAGAACGTGAGCACCGGCTTCGATGATCGCCTCGACGGTGGCGATCGAACGCGCCTGGCGCGGCTGCTTGCGCATGCGCGCGGCCGGCTTTGCAATGCGAGTAGACATCCTGGCCGGTCTCCCGAGAATATAAACAGGATACTCACATTCATTTCGCCAACGCAAATGGAGCCGGAAGATGAGCGCCAAGACCCTGCTGAGAAGCCTGCTTGCCTACCAGGCCTGGGCGAACGACGAGCTCGTGGAAGAGCTTGCCTGCCGGGATGGATCCGTCCCGCGACGTCGAGGAACGCCACGACGCGATCCGGCTGATGAGCCACATCCATGTCGTGTCGCGGATTTTTGCCGCGCATCTGAAGGGCGTCGCCCATGGCTATGCTAGCGACGACACCGCGGAAACTCCAGAGCCGGCCGGGTTGCGTACCGCATTGGCAGAGGCCGACGGCTGGTATCTCGACTATCTCGAAACCGTTTCGGAACAGGAGCTTGCCGAGCCGGTCGCCTTCATCTTCACCGACGGCGACCAGGGCTGCATGACGAGGCAGGAGATGCTGACCCATGTCGTCCTGCACGGCGGCTACCATCGTGGCGAGATCGGTCGCATGCTGGCGCGGATCGCGGTCTCGCCGCCCTGGGATACCTATGCCGTCCATCTGCACCGGGCCGAGCCGGCGCGTCGCCAGCAGGGCGAACGCGATCCCGCTGAGGTTTGACGACAGTGCTCATGAATATGAGCTTTCAGCTCACTTTCTGGCGCGAAAGCTTTTGCTCCTGCGCATGGCCGGTTCATCTGTAGATGTTTTGCGCTGGACAAGATGAAGCAGGCGTTCGGCGGCTTCTTCTCTATTGTGAGTAGTCTGCTCACATTCTTATGTAAAGTTGTGCTACGGGTCGATGGATGATCAGGCGATAGAAGCTGCACCGAAACCTGCGTGGCGCCCCGTCACTTCGAAAGTGACAGATTCGCTCACAATTTTTCGATGAGACGCATCTTCACGCGTTTCGTGTAACCAAAATTCAATAACTGAAAATCATTGTGTTGCTTCGCTGGCTAGACAGTCGCGAGTCAGATATGCATAGACACGCCGGGTCACTCATGACCATCGGCAAAACGCAAGGGGCATCGCATGGCAAAGACAACAACCAAGGCGCCGGCGGCGAAAGCGCCGGCAAAAAAGCCGGCAGCTAAGGCTGCCGCGAAACCTGCAGCAGTGAAGAAGGCAGCGGCACCGAAGGCAGCCGCCAAGGCTCCGGCCAAGGCAGCAGCGAAGCCGGCGGCCAAGAAGCCGGTAGCGAAGGCTGCGGCCAAGCCCGCCGCCAAGAAGCCGGTAGCGAAGGCTGCGGCGAAGCCCGCCGCCAAGAAGCCGGTAGCGAAGGCCGCGGCCAAGCCCGCCGCCAAGGCTCCGATGAAGGCCGCCGCCGCCAAGTCGACGGCAGCTGTCAAGAAGGCGCCGGCGAAGAAGCCGGCCGCCAAGAAGTAATCGCGTAGCTTCGCGCGCGAACCGCAACAGGTGAGGGCGGATGCCGTCGAGGCATCCCTCTCGCAAGTAGGGTGTGTCAGCAAGCGAAGCCGGAGCGGACGCTCCTCCTAAAGCTCTCGGAAATTTTGCCGCCAGGCAAAACTTCCGGGAGCTTTTTTATTGCGGCGCCTGCGCCGGCAAAATGCATTGGCCAATCTGGATTGGCCTTGCTGGCCGTTGCCCTTCGGATCGTGATCGGTCAACAGTGCCGTAACCAACTGGGAAACCGCTCATGCCGAAACTGCTCTATGCACCCACCTCGCCCTACAGTTCGAAGGTCCGCATGGCGGCCACCTATGCCGGCATCGCGGTCGATCTCGTGCCGGTCAAGACGGAGGACAAGCCCGCCGAACTGATCTCGGCCAATCCGCTCGGCAAGATCCCGGTGCTGGTGCTGGAGGACGGCCGCGCGATCCATGACAGCCGCGCCATCACCCAGCATCTCAACCGCATCTCCAAGAATCTGTTGTTTCCACGCAACTCCGACAAGCGGCTCAAGGCGGAAATCCTCGAGGCGCTGGCCGACGGCATCTGCGACTGCGCGCTGTCGATGGTCTATGAGCGGCGTACGCGCCCCGAGACGATGGTCTACCAGCCCTGGCTCGACCGCCAGTGGGGCAAGATCACCGCCGCGCTCGACCTGCTCAACGCCAACCCGCCGAAGCTGCCGAAGAAGATCACCGCCGGCCACATGGCGCTGCGCGCCTGCCTCGGTTATCTCGCGCTGCGCTTTTCCGGCCAATGGGAGAAGGGCCGCAGCCGCCTGATCCGCTGGGCCGCGAGGTTTGATGAGAAGTTCCCAGAGTTGAAAAGCAGCGTGCCGGGGTGAGGCGCGCTCCCCTTCTCCCCTTGTGGGAGAAGGTGGATCGGCGCGATAGCGCCGAGACGGATGAGGGGTGTTGGAAGAAATGAGGCGCTGGTGAACAGCGCATAGAGGACCCGTGAAGGCGTGCGTCAAGCTGGAGCACCCCTCATCCGTCCGAGCTTCGCTCGGCCACCTTCTCCCACAAGATCCTATGAGGGCGTGGATGGCGGCGCGATGTTTCGCCAAGATTGGTTTTCCACCCACGC
>NZ_JBVVQH010000023.1:0-139379 GCF_055811115.1 Mesorhizobium sp. WSM4832
ATCGGCGAAAACGCGGTAGCGCCGCTCGGCGTGGAGCTGGTCGATCGCATCCTCGAAGAACCGCTGGTAGTTCATGTGGAAATGTCCTGTGCAAGAGGCCGACCGCAGTCTGGGACGGTTCGGACTCAACCTACGGACTGAGGGCGGTCTTCGCTTTGAGCTATGTCAAATTATGAGGCACGCAGATGCTTCATTGTAAGCCGGCCTCTTCAACCCAAGCCGCCCAAAAAACTGATTCAAATCAAAGCGTGGAATTGCTATTCGGCCCACCCTGGCCGGATGTGGAATTCAATAGCAAGCGCTCCGTTTGGCCGCAGACTCGAACTAGCCGTTCTGGATGAGGAAGGCTTGCACCCGCTTGTATTTCCCTGCGAAAAAGGCCGGGAGGGCTGGCGGCATGCCGTTACCGGTGTCCGCATCGATATTCGGCCGACCCATTGGCGCGACTGGCATCTCCGAGAAGGCAGGGTGGCTTCACTTCGAAACGCGCCTTAGAGCGGCGGTTCGAGCGGAAAGCCTCTGCGCGTCTGTCTGGGATTGCTCTAATGTTGAGGGCCGGCGATCAGTGCCATGCGTACCAGATGCGAGAGGCTGCCGGCGCCCATCTTGCTCATGACATTGGCGCGATGAATCTCGACCGTGCGCGGGCTGATCCCCAGATCATAGGCAATTGTCTTGTTCGGTAACCCGGAAACAAGCCCTTCCAGCACCTGGCGCTCCCGTTCCGATAGCGTGGCGAGATTCTTTCTGATCTCCGTCGATTGTGGGTGCGCTGCGGCCGGCTGGCTTCGGTGGTCCAGGGCCGAGCGAATGGCATCGATAAGCACCTGATCGTCGAATGGCTTCTCGATGAAATCGGCGGCACCCTCTTTCATCGCCTGGACAGCCAGGGCGACGTCGGCGTGCCCCGTCATCACGATCACCGGCACGCTCAGGTCTCGGGCTTTCAGTTGCCGCAGGAACTCGATGCCGTCGATGCCGGGCATGCGGACGTCGCTGACGATGCAGCCGTCGAGTTCCTTTGGTTCCGTTGCCAGGAATGCGGTCGCCGATTCATAGAGGCGCACGGCAAAGTCGGCTGTCGCCAGAAGGAAACCCAGCGACTTGCGAACGTCGACATCGTCGTCGACCACATGAACGGTATCATTGGCCACCAGCGACTTCTTCCTTCTCCACGGCGCGCAAAGTGAATCGGAACGCTGTCCCGCCACCAGACATTGCTTCCGCCCAAATATGACCGCCATGCGACTCGACGATAGTGCGGCAAATGGACAGGCCGACACCCATTCCGTGTTTTTTGGTGGTGACGAAAGGTTGAAAGAGTTGGGCCGAAACCTCTGGCGCAAGCCCCGGGCCAGTGTCGATCACACCAACTTCAGCCATGCCATCTCGCCGTGCCACGGTAACGACATGCAATTCCCGCCTGGGTGCGCCCTGCATGGCCTCCACGGCGTTTCTCATCAGATTCAGCAATACCTGCTCGATCTGGATTCGATCGGTCAAAACGAACTCGGCGGCCGGGTCGAGATCGTAACTGACGCGCACGTCTGCTTCCCTGGCGCCGACCAAAGCAAGCGACGAGGCGTCCTCGATGAGCGTTGACAGACGTTCGACCTGACGCTCGCTTTCACCCCTGGCGACAAAATCCCTGAGGCGACGGATCACGTCGCCAGCGCGCAGGGCCTGTTCGGCAGCCTTCTCGACGGCATCCTGCAGCATGGCGGCATTCTCGTCCTTGCTTTTCTCCAGGAGACGACGGCTGCCCTTGAGGTAGTTCGTGATGGCCGTCAGTGGCTGGTTTATCTCATGCGCCAATGTCGAGGCCATTTCGCCAAGCGCGGTGAAGCGCGCCATGTGAAGCAGTTCCTGCTGCTGTTCCTGCATCCTGGCTTCCGTTTTGTGGCGTTCCGTCAGATCGCGGCAGAAGCCGGTGAAGAAGCGGCCCGTTCCCGGATGCATTTCGCCGACCGCGAGCTCCATCGGAAAGGTCGATCCGTCCTTGCGCATCCCCGTTACCGTACGCCCGAGTCCAATAATGCGGCGCTCTCCTGTCGTCAGGTAGCGCTGCATGTACGCGTCGTGCTCATCCCGGTATGGCGAGGGCATCAGCAACTTGACGTTTTGACCGATAACCTCGCCGGCCTTGTAGCCAAACAATGTTTCGGCCGCCGTGCTGAAGGATTGGATGTTGGCGCTTTCGTCGATGACAACCATCGCATCGGGCACGGTTGCCAGGATCGAACGCAGGTGATCCTCACGCAGCTGCAGCGCGGCGTTGGCGAACGACAGGTCGCTGACGTCGGTGCCCTGAACGAAGATAGCAGTGATCCGGCCGTCCCTGGCCCTGATGGGCTGGTAGACGAAGTCCAGGATACGCTCCTCAGCAAGCCCGGTCTCGGCATTGCGGAGGACTACCTTGACGCCGCGTCCGACATAAGGCTCTCCGGTTTCGCTGACACGATCGAGCAATTCGAAGAATCCTTGCCCCTCGAGCTCGGGCAAGGCCTCGCGAACCGACTTGCCGATAACCTGCCGCTGACCGATCAGGCGTTGGTAAGCCGCATTGGTCAGTTGAAAGATGTGGTCCGGTTCGCTGAGCAGGGTCATGAAACCCGGAGCCTGTTCGAACATCAGCGCAAGAAGCTCATGTTCCGGCAACTCGTCATGCCTCCCTTCACGATCCGACGGGGCTGCCGCCTCGGCGATGTCTAGGGAGGCTGGCTGCTGCTGCTTGCTCACATACTATCCTGCTTCTGAAACCTGGCGGTCGCTGGTTTAGCACCCGTGCCCGCATTCGCAAACATCTGCGTTTGACCGATATCAAGGCGCCGCGCCTCGCGAGGGAGCAAGCAGGACGTGACCCGTCGCCCTGAGGTGCCCGCATGTCCTACAAAACGATTGTCGCCAATCTGGCCGTTGATGCAAACCCTGCGCCGATCGTAAAGCTGGCAACGGAGCTGGCACAGCGGTTCGATGCTCACCTCGTTGATCGAGATCAACGTCGCCCGTTGCTCGGCATGGCAATGATTGCCGACTGAGGAGTGTGCCGACATGAATTTTCTCGAATATCTGATTGGAGTTGACGCTCGAACCGGCTTGATGGGACGCATGATGCAGAAGCTCGGCATCGAGAGGCAGCTGAAAGTCGTCGCGGATCACGTCGCTGTCACCAATCGTGCCGTGGACCGGTGCCGGTCCTGCGGCCATCAGGACGAATGCGCGGCCTGGCTTGACGAAACCGAACATGCGGATCACCCGCCGGCCTATTGCCGCAATGGCGACTTGATCGCTCGGTTGCAATCTATCCGTTGATTGAACACCACGGCCGCAGCCTGATCGGCTGCGGCGGTGAGCCGCCCAGGCAGCGGTTCTGGGAGAACGACAAGCATCAAAACAAAGATTAAAAGCGCGTCGCCTGAATCCGTTAAATCCGTTTCGGCGCGATGCCCTTCAAGAGACAAGCACCACCGACAACGGCCCGGCGCAGAAGAGTTTGTCCGTGACTTTCTTGACCCCGGCAACGTTCTCGGCGGCAACGACAGCGGCCTTTCGCTGACGCTCGTCGAAAATCGCGCCACTCAGCTCGACGTCTCCCTTATCGACGGTAACGCCGATAAGGTCGCCGCCGCTCCAGGACTGTCCCTGCAACTCGGCAATGATGTTCCTATGTATGACCTCGTCATCGGCAGTCGCGGCGCCTGATTTGGGCAGGATCGGGAGCAGGGCGCGCAACAAATCGGAGCGGGTTATGATCCCGACCATTCTGTCCTGATCGAGGATCGGCACATTCTTGATGTCGCGGTTCGCCATCAATTCGACGATCTCGGCTAGCGACGCGCCAGGCGGCGCCGAGATGACGTCCGTCGTCATCACGTCACCAACCCGGCGGCCGGTTGTGTGCACATATTCATCGGCGATCTTGCCGGGGCCGGTCAGAAATTCGAGCCAGCGAGGGCGGACACGCTGGGTGCCAAGTTCCTTGCGCCGGAGGAAGTCGCCTTCGCTGATGATGCCTGCCACGACACCATCGGATGTGACCGGCAGGCAACTGATCTTCCTGGTCAACATCAGGTCGGCAGCGTCGGCGATCGAGGCCGAAGCATCGATCGAGATCACCGGCGTCGTCATGATGTCCTGGGCTTGCATCGTTGCCTCCTGCTGCGCTTCGTCAGGCTTTCTGGAACGCCGGGAGCGCCGGCGCTTTGACCTGTATTAGTTTGATCGTGGGCCTTCATTGTCTCGCGCATCGGGCTCGATCAGTATCCGCTCGGCAGCGCCATCGAGATCTTCGTACTGGCCGCTGCGCAAGGCCCACAGGAAGCCGGACAAACCGAGCGCTCCCAGGAACAGGGCTACCGGAATGAGATAGACGAGCGTGGTCATGGATGGGCCGCTTCGATGACGTCGGTGCGGCGGTTGGCCGGAGTCGCTTCAGGTGCCGCTTTCGCTGTTGCCTGAAGCCGCAACGCGTTGGCGATCACGATCAGCGAGGAAGCGCTCATCGCGATCGCCGCGATGAGCGGCGTCACATATCCGAGGATGGCGATCGGCACGGCGAATGCGTTGTAGATGATCGCGATTGCGATGTTCTGGCGGATGAGCCGGCCAGCCCTGCGCGAGATATCCAGGGCGAGCGGCACCGCCAGCAGGCTCTCGCGCAGGAAGACGAAATCCGCGGCTTTGCGGCCGATATCGGCCGCGGTCGCAGGGGCCATCGAGACATGCGCGGCGCCAAGCGCCGGCGTGTCGTTGAGGCCATCGCCCACCATCAGCACCTTGTGACCGGCGCGGGCCAACGTCGCGATCCTCTCGACCTTTCCCGACGGCAGCAAGGCCGGCACGAAGTTCTCTATGTCCACAATTCCCGCCGCCTCGCCACAGGCCCTCGCGGTGTCGCCGGAGAGCATCTCGACCGAGATACCGGCGTCCTTCAATCCTTGCACTGCCGCCTTCGCATCGGCTCGCGTGGCGTCCTCGAAGGCGAAGCATGCGGCGATCCTGCCATTCTTCGCAAGAACCGTGCCGCCAAGGCCGCCGTATCGTCCTTCACCGCCCGTACGGGCCTTCCATCCGGCCCAGCCGCGCCGGCCAAGGCGCCAGCTATCGCCGCCAGCGAAGGCTTCGATGCCGAAGCCGGGCTCTTCCTGCACGCGGTCGAATTTGGTTCGGCTACGAGCGCTTCCATATGCAACCAGCGCCTTTGAAAATGGGTGCCGGGAATGAGCCGCCATGTCGGCCGCGATCGCCAGCATAGCCGGATCGATTGATGGCGCGTTGACGAGTCTGGGCTGCCCTAGGGTCAGCGTCCCGGTCTTGTCAAACACAGCCGCGTCGATCGCCGCGAGACGCTCCATGGCCGAACCGTCCTTGACCATGACGCCCGCCTCGAACAGGCGCCGGGCTGCCACGACCTGGACGATCGGGACGGCGAGGCCGAGCGCGCAGGGGCAGGTAATGATAAGCACGGCGATGGCGATTGTCATGGCCCGGTGCCAATCGCCGGACGCAATCATCCAGCCGAGGAATGTGACAAAGGCCGCCAGATGGACCACCGGCGCGTAGAGTGCCGATACCCGATCCGCAATCCGCCTGTAGCGCGAGCGGCCGCCCTCGGCGGCCTCCATCAGCCGGACCATTTCCGCCAGGAAGGAATCCTTCGCGGCGGCGGCGGCCTGCAATGTCAGAGGACCCGTCAGGTTCAGCGTGCCAGCCTGGACATGTGTGCCGGCACTCACGGTTTTGGGCGCGCTTTCGCCGGAGACGATTGAGCAATCCAAGTCGGAATTCCCGCTGATGATATCGCCATCGACCGGTACCCGTTCTCCTGCCGCGATGAGCAGACGCATTCCTGGCGCGAGTTCGGCGACGGGCACGTATTCGCGGGTTTCGTCGTCTCGCAGGACAATGGAACCCCGCACGGCAAGCCGCGACAGGCCATTGACCGCGGTTCGCGCCCGCTCACGCATGACGTGGTCCAGCGTGCGCCCGATCAGCAGGAAGAAAAGCAGCGATACCGAAGCATCGAAATAGGCGTGCTCGCCGTGGTTGATGGTCTCATAGAGGCTCATTGCGTAGGCGAGCGAAACACCTACCGCGATCGGCACGTCCATGTTCATCCGGCCATGGCGCAGCGCGTTCGCCGCGGAGCGGAAGTAGATACCGCCGGCAAAGGCGAGGGCTGGAATGGCGATCAGCGCGGACAGCCAATGAAACAGATCGCGTGTTGGCCCCTCCGCGCCGGACCAGACAGATACCGAGAGCAGCATGATGTTGCCGGCGGCAAAGCCCGCCACGGCGACAGCGCGGATCAGCTCCGAGAGCGTCCTGTCCTTCGCGTGATTTTCCGGATCGAACAGTTGCGCCTGATAGCCGAGCCGGCCGAGCACGGTAAAGAATGGCGGAACGCTGTCTCCGTGCCAGCGGATCGACACACGTTTCGTCGACAGGTTGACGCGAGCGGACTCAACGTTCTCAATCGAGCCGAGCGCAGCCTCGATCGTTTGAATGCACGCCCCGCAATGAACCGTCGGCACGGACAGGTCGGTCTGGTGGATGTCGCCGCCCAAAGAGCGGCTGGCCAGCTTGATCTCCTCGCTTGACGGCGATGCGGCCGCCGGGGCGGCGATTTCCAGCGCGATTTCAGCCCCCGGCGCGCAGCAACTCATTGCAAGGCTCCATGCGAGATCATGACGCGGCGAACGTCACGAAACGGCGACGCCAGTCCGGCGTCGGCGTCGATCTCCACGATCCAGACGCCGTCCTTCGGCGTGTGCAGGGCGGCAAACCCCTGTGTATCGCCCGGAGTGCCTGCAGGCACCGCGGCAAGCGTCAGGGCTTCATCTTCCGCTTCGTAGGCCGGGTGGCGGAACAGAATCTTGACGCCGTGCAACGGCACCGGCTTGCCTTTGCTGTCGGCAAGGCTATAGCGGACTTCGCCTGAAGCGACAGTCAGCTTGCCCGTCCAGCCTAGCGCCGCCTGCGCCCTTCCTTTCCGCGCTTCTTCGTTGAATTGCTGGCTCGCGACATAGGTGTTCTCGACAACGAGGCCGGTCCAGCTCGTCTGGGCGAGCGTGGCCATGGTGACGTTGACCCCGATCACCACAGCGAAGAAGCTGACGGTGACGATCAACATGTGCTTGCCGGTGAAGCCGTGTGGCTTTTGCGTGTCGCCGCTCATTTGTCTTTCTCCGGCGCGTTGAAACTGGCGGTGTATTCGGCGGATTCGGAACTTGCCTTGTCGTCGATGCGAAATTCGAAACTCTGCGCCGGTTTCTTGATTTGGTCCGCCGGTTGCCTGACGAAGATCTTGAGCGTCTTCAGCCGGTCGGGTTCGACCGGAACGGAGAACGAGCGACTTGCGGGCTGGTCGATGCCGACGATGCTCATCTCGCCGCCGTCGAGGCCCTGCAGCGCGACCTCGATCGTTCTCGGCTGGGGTATCATGTTGAGCAGCTTGACCGTATAGCCGTTCCGGATCGAGCCGTCCGACAGCGTCACGAACTGCGGATTGCGATCATGCAGGACATTCAGCTCCAGCCGCTCGCGCGTCAGCAGCGAATAGACGAGCACCAGGCCGATCGCCGACCATGCCCCGAGATAGATATAGGTGCGCAACCGGAAGATCTTGCCGAGATGGAAATGTGCCAAGCCGTCGGCGAAGCTGCCGCTCGCGGTTCTAACGAGCGTCGGATCGACCGGGCCGGTGCCGTCGGAAGTGGCCACTGCCATGTTGGCGTTGTAGTCGGCCAGCGTTGCATAGGAAATCAGCCCGCGCTCTCGGCCGAGCTTGTCCATGATGCTGTCGCAGGCGTCGATGCACAGCGCGCAGGTGATGCATTCCAACTGCTGGCCGTCGCGGATGTCGATGCCTATGGGGCAGACGGCGACACAGGCGTTGCAGTCGACGCAGTCGCCGACCGATTGCCCGGCGGCCGAAGCCTTTTTGGCATGCCTTGAACGCGGCTCGCCGCGCCAGTCGTTATACGTCACCGTAAGCGAATTTTCGTCGAGCATGGCGGCCTGGATGCGTGGCCATGGGCACATATAGGTGCAGACCTGCTCGCGCATCAGCCCGCCGAACACATAGGTGGTGCCGGTGAGCACGGCGATCGTGACGTAGGCGGCGGGCGCAGCCATGCCGGTGATGACTTCGGCGAGCAGCTTCGGCGCATCGGCGAAGTAGAAGATCCAGGCGCCGCCCGTGGCCGCTGCGATGACGAGCCAGACGGCGTGCTTGGACACGCGCAGGAAGAGCTTGCGAGCGGTCCACGGGGCGGCGTCGAGCTTGATGCGGGCATTGCGATCGCCTTCGATCGCCCGTTCCACGACAAGGAACAGGTCCACCCAGACGGTCTGGGGGCAGGTGTACCCGCACCAGGCTCGGCCGACCGTCGATGTGATCAGGAAGAGGCCGACGCCCGCCATCATGAGGAGGCCGGCGACGTAGTAGAACTCCTGCGGCCAGATCTCGATGAAGAAGAAGTAGAAACGGCGGTTCGCCAGGTCGATGAGAACGGCCTGGTCCGGAGCGAAGGGGCCCCGATCCCAGCGCAGCCAGGGGGTCAGGTAGTAGATGCCGAGCGTGATCGCCATCACCAGCCATTTGAACTGGCGGAAGCGGCCGGAGGCGCGCTTCGGAAAGATCTTCTTGCGCGCCGCATAAAGTGGCTGTCGCGTCCTTGCGGAATTGACCGCTTCGGCCTCGAGCCGTTCTACCTGCGACTGATCCAGCACGACGATCTCCAATCGCGGCGAAATGATGCCGCCCGTGTCCAGCAGTCTTGCAATCGTGCGCGCACGTCGCGTTGATGCAGGTCAAATTGAGTCATCAAAAGAGCAAGTCGAGGCCCGGCATGGCCGGGCCCCGTCGCTTGAACGGCCGAGGGCCGAGAATAGGCCCCGCTCCTATTCTCCGCCGCCAAGCGAATGGACATAGACAGCCAGTTCCTTGACCGTCGTCTCGCCAAGGCGGCCGACCCAGGCAGGCATCACCCCGTTCTTCGGGGCTCGCACCTGAGAAGCAATCGCGGCTTCGCCGGAACCGTGGAGCCAGATCGCATCTGTCAGATCGGGTGCTCCGAGTTCCCGGTTGCCCTTTGCGTTCTCGCCATGGCAGGCGGCACAATTGTCGGCGAAAACCTTGGCGCCGGGCTCGATCAGGGTTTTGTCCCGTACGGGCCCGGAAAGGCTGGCCACGAAAGCGCCGACCTGATCGATCTGCTCGGGCTTGAGCACGTCGACAAAGGCGGGCATCTCCGACTGACGGGTGTCGGCGTCCGCGGCGAAGCGGATGCCGTGTGTGATCGTCTGCTGGATCTGCTCCGTCTTGCCGCCCCAGAGCCAATCGTCGTCGTTGAGGTTCGGAAAACCTGTCGACCCTTGCGCGCCGGAGCCGTGGCACTGCACGCAGTTGACCTTGAATGCCGCGCCGCCGGCCGCGACGGCGAACTCGCGCAACGCGTCGTCCGTGGCAATTTCCGAAACAGTTTTAGACTGTATTGCCGCGACGTACTTGGCCTTGCCGATTTCAGCCGCAGCCATTTCGTTCTTGACGTCATTGCGGCTTGAAAAGCCCAGGACACCCTTGGTGGCGGAGCTTAGCATCGGCCAAGCGGGGTAGGCGATCGTGTAGGCCAGCGCCCAGGCGATGGTGACGTAGAAGGTGATCACCCACCAGCGCGGCAGGGGATTGTTGAGCTCCCTGATCCCGTCCCATTCATGGCCGGTCGTCGTCACGCCCGAGATTTCGTCGACATGCTCGCTGCTCATGATCAATCGTCCTTGAGTGGAATCTGTGCGGCTTGATCCGCCTGCGGTTTGCCGCCCGGACGGAGAGCGAAGGCAATGCAACCGACGAAGAACAGGGCCATGGCAAGCAGGCCCCAACTGTCCGCAAATTCCCGCATCAAATTGTAGTCCATCGTTGCCCTCCTCAGCGGTAGCCGGCGGCTTCGTCGTAGTTCTTGAAATCGACGAGCGTTCCGAGCATCTGCAGATAAGCGACCAGCGCATCCATCTCGGTGACCTGTTGCGGATTGCCGTCGAAGTCGCCGACTTTGGCCTTCGGATAGCGCTTTTCCAGGCCAGACGTGTCGGCATTGGGATCGGCCTGCGCCATCAGATCGACATTGGCATTGGCGACCATGTCATCGGAGTAGGGGACGCCGACACGCCGGTTGGCGACGAGATGCGTCGAGAAGTCCTTCACCTCGATCGGTGTATCCTTCAGGAAGGCATAGCTCGGCATAATGGATTCCGGCACGACGGAGCGCGGGTCGGTAAGATGCTGGACGTGCCAGCTGTTGGAGTACCGGTCGCCGACGCGCGCGAGATCGGGGCCCGTCCGCTTGGATCCCCACTGAAACGGGTGATCGTACATCGACTCGGCCGCCAGGCTGTAATGGCCGTAGCGTTCCACCTCGTCGCGGAACGGTCTGATCATCTGGCTGTGGCAGAGGTAGCATCCCTCTCGCACATAGATGTTGCGGCCGGCGAGCTCGAGCGGCGCGTAGGGCCGCATGCCCTCGACCCTCTCGATCGTGTTGTCGAGGTAGAAGAGCGGCGCGATCTCGACGATGCCGCCGAAGGTCACGACCAGCAGGGATCCGACGAGAAGGAGAGTGGCGTTCTTCTCGATGATCGCGTGTTTGTCCATCAAGCCCATGTGTGGCTCCTTATTCGGCAGGCTGAAGGGCAGGGGCGGAACCGGGCAAGGACTGTTCTTCGCGCTGGTAGCCACGAATGGTCATGGTGACGTTCCAGGCCATGATCAGCATGCCTGTGAGGTACATCGCGCCGCCCGCGGCGCGCATGACATAATAGGGATGCATGGCGGCGACGGTCTCGGCGAAGGAGTAGACGAGGAAGCCCTGCTCATCGTACTCGCGCCACATGAGCCCCTGCATGATGCCCGAGACCCACATCACTGCCGCGTAGACAACAATGCCGAGCGTCGCCAGCCAGAAGTGCCAGGTGACAAGCCGCAGCGAATAGAGCCGCTCGCGGTTCCAGAGCTTGGGCACCATGTGGTAGATCGCGCCGAAGGTGATCAGGCCGACCCAGCCGAGCGCACCCGAATGGACGTGGCCGATTGTCCAATCCGTGTAGTGCGAGAGCGAATTGACGGTCTTGATCGACATCATCGGACCTTCGAAGGTCGACATGCCGTAGAAGGCGATGGCCGCAACCATCATGCGGACAATTGGGTCCGTACGAATCTTGTCCCAGGCCCCGGAGAGGGTCATGAGGCCGTTGATCATGCCGCCCCAGGAAGGCATCCACAGCATGATCGAGAACACCATGCCCAGCGTTTGCGCCCAATCGGGCAGGGCGGTGTAATGAAGATGATGCGGACCAGCCCAGATATACAGGAAGATCAGCGCCCAGAAGTGGATGATCGAAAGGCGGTAGGAATAGACCGGCCGATTAACCTGCTTGGGCACGAAATAATACATCATGCCCAGGAAACCGGCGGTGAGGAAGAAGCCGACCGCGTTATGACCATACCACCACTGGGTAAGTGCGTCCTGAACGCCGGAGAAGGCCGAGTAGCTCTTCGATCCCAGGAACGATGCCGGCATCGACAGATTGTTGACGACGTGGAGCATCGCGATGGTGACGATGAAGGAGAGATAAAACCAGTTGGCGACGTAGATGTGCGGTTCCTTGCGCTTCAAGATGGTGCCAAGGAACAGGAGCAGATATGCGACCCACACAATCGTCAGCCAGATGTCGACATACCATTCCGGCTCGGCGTATTCGCGGCTTTCGGTGATGCCCAGCAGATAGCCGGTCGCGGCCATGACGATGAAAAGCTGATATCCCCAGAATACGAACCACGCGAGATTGCCGCCGAAGAGGCGCGCCCGGCAGGTGCGTTGGACGACGTAAAGCGAGGTGCAAATCAGCGCGTTGCCGCCGAAGGCAAAGACCACGCCAGAGGTGTGAACCGGCCGCAACCGACCGAAATTGAACCAAGGCTCGATGTTGAGGTGAGGGTATGCAAGCTGTAGCGCAATGATCACGCCGACCAACATGCCGACGACACCCCAGAACACCGTTGCGATGGCCCCGTAGCGGATCGGACCATCCAAGTAGGTGGAGGGATCGATCGGCGCCGCAGGCTTGTGATCCGTGCTGCGCAGCAGGATCGCAGTGAAGCCAGCCACGGCGAAGAACAAAACCCACATGTGCTGGCGAAAAGGTTCATCCACGCCGAAGCCCGCGGCCACAAGGGCGCCAAAAGCAAACAGGCTTAGAAGGACGATCTCCGTGCCAAATTTCATCGCAAGTCCCCGATCTCGTCACGAAAGTTCCGGCGGAAATGTCCGCTCGCGGCACCTTTTCGGGATTTTTCCATCCGCGGCCTTGATTCAGATCAAACGCGTGCTTGTTTGGGGGTCATCCGCGTCCGCCACGGGCTCGCGTACGGACCATTGTGACGCCCTGTGATGAACTAGGCCCGCAATTTGCGTGTTGCTTCGCGCCGCCTTGATCGAAATCAAGGTTTTGCCGTTGTCGTTCAGGCAGCATGACCGTCATGACCCCTCCCGCCACCACCCATCCCCCGCACCCAACGCCGACTGTGGGCCTTGGTGACAATGTACCGCGTTACACGAGCTATCCGACGGCGCCGCATTTCCATCCGGGCGTTGACGCGGTCACGGTTCGCGGGTGGATGGATGCGCTTGAAGGCGATGACGAGATATCGCTGTATCTGCATATCCCCTATTGCGACCGGCTGTGCTGGTTCTGCGCCTGCCATACGAAGCAGACGCGTCACTATGCGCCCGTGGCTACCTTCCTGCGCTCACTTCATAAGGAGATCGAAACGGTCGGCGGCCTTGTGAGCGGGCGGGGCAGGGTCCGCGCCGTCCATTTCGGTGGCGGTTCCCCGACGATGCTAAAGCCAGACGACATCCTCGTGCTCGGAAGAGCGTTGCGGGATCAATTCGACTTCCTCGACGATGCTAGCCTTAGCGTCGAGATCGACCCGAACGACATGGATGAGGGTCGGCTCGATGCCTTCGCTGCGATCGGCATGACAAGAGCGAGCCTCGGCGTCCAGGATTTCGATCCCAAGGTGCAGAAGGCGATCAATCGCGAACAGAGCTTCGCGCTGACCAAAAGCATTGTCGATGCAGTGCGCGCGCGGGGCGTCGCCTCCGTCAACCTGGATCTGCTCTGCGGTCTGCCACATCAGACCCGCGAGAGTGTCGCGGCGACGGTCGCCCAGGCGCTGACGCTGGCGCCGGACAGGCTTGCCTTGTTCGGCTACGCGCATGTTCCTTGGTTCAAGAAGCATCAGACGATGATCGATGAAGCCTGGCTGCCCGACTCCACCGCGCGCCTGGCGCAGTCGCAGCTTGCCGCGCGACTGATTGCCGACGCCGGCTACGAGGCATTGGGATTGGACCATTTCGCGACACCGGAGGACACGCTGGCGGTTGCCGCCCGTACGGGCAAGATCCGCCGTAATTTCCAGGGCTACACCGAGGACCAGTGCGAAACCCTGATCGGTCTCGGTCCCTCGTCGATCAGCCGGTATCGCCAGGGCCACGCACAAAACATCGTTGCGACGGGTGAGTACGAAAAGGCCGTGAATTCCGGACAATTGGCGATAGCGCGCGGCATCGAGTTCAGTCTCGATGATCTGGCGCGGGGCTGGGTCATCGAGCGTCTGATGTGCAACTTCACTTTCTCGGCGGTAGACCTTGTCGAACGTTTTGGAGCGATCGGCCGGACGCTGCTTTGCGAGGCGAGCCGGCTGGCCATCAGCGGCGCCGGCCAGCTTCTTCGGCTCGACGGCGAAAACTTCGTCGTGCCGCAGGAAAGCCGTCCTCTCGTCAGGACGGTGGCGGCGAAATTTGACAAATATCTTAGCAACGGAACCGGCAGGCACTCGTTGGCGGTTTGAGCGATGGCTCGGGCAGCGGATCAAAAATGCTCGCCCACCTTGAAGGGGCCGACACGGGTTCCGGCCGCGATCAGATAGGCGGTCGACCAGCCAATCAGGAGAAAGCCATTGATGCCCTCAAGGGCCGCCAGGATGCGCCAGCCATGGGCGGGCACCACATCTCCATAGCCGACCGTCGAAAAGGTGATGGTCGAGAAGTACAGCGCCGTCTCGAAGTCGCCCAGGATCCCGAGCAGCCGATAGATTCCGGCCCATAGCCAAACTTCCGTCGTCATGACAGCGAAAAGCCCCATAACCACGCTGATCATGGCCAGGACCCGGCTGCGCCGCCCGCGCATGCGAAACAGCGCCACGAGACGCGCCATCACGTGAGTGATCGCGATAAGGCCGAAAGTGTGGATCAGGACCGTCAGGCTGATGACGATCGTGCCGACGCAGAGATTGAGGACCATCCAGGGAAACTAGGGGCAGCGATCGGTCGCAGTCCTTGCGTAAGATCAAGCCGCGCGCCGGCGGCGTTTGGCAAGGCAGACCTGTTTGGCAAACCTACTCGCCGCGCGAGGTCGCGGCGGGACCAGGGCGAAAGAACATGGCGAGCTTCAGGCTCGCTGCTATCCGCTCCGCCCGCTCGACAAACACCGCCGCGGTTTCGGGTTCGAACAGCTCTGCCGCCGTTTCGCGAAAGAGGGCCAGCCAGATATCGAAATCGGCTTCGGTGACATCCTTGAGCTTCAGGTGAGCGGGCACCGGTCGGCCATTATACCCGCCGCTCTTCAAGATCACGGAGCACCAGAAGTCCGTCATCTTCTCCAGATGAGGCTCCCAATCGCCGACGATCTCGCTGGCGAAGATAGGCCCGAGCCGCCCATCTTCTCTCACCTTGGAATAGAATTTGCGCACCAGTTTTCCTATCGAGGACCGGTCGACGCCGGGGCGCGCCAAAGGCTGTTCGGCGGCAGGGCGAACCCTGTCAAGCAAGACCGGCTTCGAAGTCATCTGCATTCCCTATTGTCGGGCAATCAGGTGAGGCCCAGTTGGCGACGGGCGGCTTGCAGGAAGCCACCGGGATCATGGACAAGGCGGAAACCGAGATTGTCGGGCGGCGTGCCGACCGCGCAACCGCCGCTTTTGCCGTCGCGGATGAAGTTCGACATGTAAGCGCGGTGGAAACCCTCCACAACATGCACGCCGCAATTGCTGAGCGAGTTGGCGATGCCCGCGCCATCGCTGGACATCGTCGCATGGGCATAGCAGGTCGCTGTCCACTCCCAGACATTGCCGGCAAGGTCCGCAACGCCCTTTGTATTGGCTCCAAATGCCCCGAGAGGCCGCGGCTCAGGATCTGCTTTGCGATCGAGCGCTGCCTCATTGCGATAGAGCGCAAGCCATCGCTTGGCCGGATCGGCGGGATCGCCTTCACCTGCCTCGATGTCTGCCCGAAATCGTTCGGCCGCGGCATAGGCCCATTCCACGTCGGTCGGCAGCCGCCAAGTTTCACCTGTTTTTTCCGATAACCAATTCGCGTAAGCCTGCGCATCGAGAAAGCTGACGCCTGTCACCGGAACGTCGCCGACAATGCGCGAGTCGGCAGGTTTGCAGGACCCATCCGAAACGCAACGGTCATAATCCGATGCGGTTACCTGGAACTTCATGATTTCCAACGGGGTGTCGATGGTTTCCTTCGCCACGGGTGCGGGTACGGGATGGTTGTCCTTGAGGAATTCGCCAGGCTTCGGGTGTTCGAATGACCCGGCCGTCAGGGTGACCAGTTCTGCCGCCGCAAATGGAATCTCGGATCGTGACGACGCCCCGTCGATCGCATTGCTGACGCCGAGACCGATAAGGGCGGCGGCAGCGATTGTTCCGAATGTGAAGACAGGATCGAAGGACATGCTCAAGCTCCGCCTGCGGATGCGACCCGCCGGCGCTACCGGCGGATCGTACGGCGATCGGCCTTCGAGTTAGGAGGCAATCGCCTTGGGAGGTTCGACCTGCATCATCAGATCGTCGTCCCATTTTCCCTCGACCGTGAAGTGCGCGGTCGCGCCGAGTTCGACCGCCTCGATCAGATTGTGATTGACGTATGCATAGACTCCGGGCTGCAGGAAAGTGTAGAGCGCCGCGCCCGCCGAACCGCCACGAATGAACCAAGTTTCCATGTCCTTGGCGGGTGGGTTTGCGAACTTGCCCTGTTCCCAGACGAAGTCACCATGGCCACCGATCAGGTGCGGACGAGTGTCGCGATTGGCCTGAGAATGGACGATCAGCACCGTTTCGCCGACCTTGGCCTTCTGGCGTTCTCGCCGGTCAGCGATCCAGCCTTGCCGTTGAAGACGACATGCGTCGGGATCAGGCCACGCATCACCTTCACGGTATCGTCGTAGTTGTCGCCGGCCGAGTCGTACTTCTTGAATTTTCCCTGCTCGTCACGCGGGATGTAGAAGTCGTTTTCGCCGATATAGTAGATATGGTCGTAGCGGACGGGCTTGCCTTTTTCGTCCTTCAGGCCGTCGCGCGGCAGGACCATCACCGCTCCGCTCATTCCCGACACGACATGCCAGGGGATCATCGCTCCGCCGGGCGCGCAATGGTAGACGAATGTGCCGGACCGGGTCGCCTTGAAGCGCAATGTCACTTGCTCTCCCGGGTTGATCAGTGTCAGCGCACCGCCGCCGAGCCCGCCGGTCGCCGCATGGAAGTCGATATTGTGGGCGAGCGTGTTGGTGTCGGGATTGATCAGCGTGAGCTCGAGATAGTCGCCTTCGTGCACGACCATGAGCGGGCCGGGAATGGAGCCGTTATAAGTCATGGCGTTGAGCTGTGTGCCGTCGGCGTCGATGATCGTCGGCTTCTCCTCGATCTTCATGGTGAACTCGACAACCTTGGGGCCGCCCTTGGCCACCTGGTCGTGAGCATGCACGAAAGGCGGCGCGACAAGGGTCACCTTCTCGCGCGGCAGTCCGGCCACATCCTTCACGGCCGCCAACGCCGGCGCCGAGCCTATGGTGGCGACGGCGGCGGCGGTAAGAACAGAACCCAGCAAAGCTTCGCGTCTCGTAAGCATTTTCATCTCCTCGACTTCAACGGTTTCGATGAAGCCAGGATAGTGTCATGGCGCGGCGCGTCTTTGCGTTTGCGCAAATCAGCACCAAAATGGATTTTGACTTGGAGGGAGTTGCAAAGCATATCGTTGCAATGACCCTGGTCCACAGCGGCGTGGCAAACGGCAAAATGAAATTGGCCGGGTCAGACCTCTCCCCAGGTCCGCCCGGCCAGTGCTTCCGGCTCGCCATCGCCGGAGGCAGTCTCATATGAGGTCTGATCAGTTCGAAGCGGCTTTGGTCGCTTCGGCGAACAGCTCGGCAAAGACCGGCTTGGCCTTGCCGATCTGCTTGACGGCTTCCGCCGCGTCCAGGTTGACCGGCTTGCCGACGACGATCAGTGCCACCATGCCCATGCCATAGTGGGGGGCGCACTTCACGCCATAGACGCCTTCTTTGGTGAGGGTGACCGTGATCTCCTCGCTCGCCTTGCCCTTGAAGGGCTCGGCGCCGTCCGGAATCATTCCCTTGATGATCTCGGCATTGTGGGTCTTGTCGGTCGGCACGAACTTGACGGTGTCGCCGGGCGCCGCCCGGACGAAATCTGGCTGGAAGACCATCGAACCCTTGTCACCCTTGTTCAGCATCTGGACGACATGTTCTTCGGCATTTGCGGCACCGGTGATTGAGAGCAACACGATCGCCGCGGCAATGAGGGGCAGTTTCATTGGAGAGTTCCTTTCTTTGTTTCACCACGGCATCAACCGTTGCGCCCTTGTAGACCGTCGGACGACCTGGCGATTTGCGCTGGCGCAAATTGTTTCGACGAGAATGATTGGCGCGGAAGCGGTAAGAAACTGGGCGTTGGCGGAACGTCGCCCGCCAATCTTTCATGGGGCGCTATTGCTGCGCGCTTGCCGGCGTGGTCGCATGAGCATTCCGCCAAAGAGCACGGCGTAGCCGGCGAAGGCGGCAACCCAGAGCGCCGCCGAGATATGCAAGAGAATTGCTGCGGAGGGAGCCATCGCGGCCGCTACGCGCAGAATCGCGGCAATGACGATCGCAGCGAAAATTGCACGTGTTCCGACGCTTGCCGTCAGTTCGCGGCCTGTATGGCCGAGTGAGGCACGGGTCATGACGGCAAGCGTCATGCACGCCACCGCTCCTACAGCCAACGCATGAATGCCGGCGACCGCAGGGACTGTTCCCGGCGCGAACACGGCCAGTCCAGCAAGCGCTAGGCCCAGAGGCACAAAGGCGAACGCGATGTGCAGGATCAGAACCAAAGGGTCGGCCGGCGTCCGGTCGCCCGCCCAGCGGGCAAGCCGAACTGCGTTGAAGACCGCTCCGGTGGTCAGCAATGCTCCGGTTGCAATGCTGTCGGGAAAGAAGGTCCACGCGGCGAGGCCGACTGCAGACAGTGCGATCGTTCCGATATCGAACTTGCCAAATGAAGCCGGGAGGCGGCCGGGCTTTTCTCGAACCAGCCAGTTACGGGTGAAGCTCGGAATTATCCGCCCACCGACAATCATGATGAGGACGACAACCGCTCCAAGACCGAGACGTCGGCTGATGTCGGAGATACCCTGATAGTGCGCCTCCAGATGAAACATGACGTTTGCCGCAAAAAGGATCGTGACGGGCAGCAGCACCTTGATGTTTCGCCAGTTTCGGCCAGCAATGATTTCCGTTGCGGCGGCAGCCACCACCGCGAAAAGAAAGGAGCAGTCAATGACGGCGCTCAGCAGCCATCCCGTTTCCGCAGAAAGGAACACGGCCGCCCGACCAGCGACCCATAGCAGCACCAGCACCAGCAGGCGAAGATCCTGAACGGGAAGCCGTCCGGTCCAATTCGGAATTGCAGTCAGCAGGAAGCCGGTCACGACCGCCGGCAGGTAGCCGAAAAGCAATTCATGAATATGCCAGTCCACGGGCAGGAAGGCGCTGAAGGTTTCGAGCTTACCGTAATAGAGGGGCAGCCACAAAACGATTGCAGCAGCGGCTTGCAGGGAGCCTAGCAGAAAGAAGGGCCGGAACCCGTAGGAGAGAATTGCCGGATAGACGCTCGGCCGCGTCCGTGGAATTGCCATGACATGCCTCATTGAAAACCAGGCAAGGCGCCTGCTGGACGCTTCTATCCCAGTCTCGAAGGATGAAATTTGCCACAGCGCAAACAAGCGAGTGACTGGTAGGCGGCAGCCAAGGGAGGCCTCACTTGTCGAGGGGCGGCCGTCCGTGACACAGTCGGGCAGGGGCCTGAGCGCGTTGCACGGTTGAAGTTGGGAGGTAGGCAGTTGGCAAGCCTTGATCGATCATTGATTGCCGGACTGTCCATCTTCGAGGGGATCGGTTCCGGGGACCTCGATCGCATAGTCGGACAGGCAAGGTCCATTCGAATTGCCAAGGATCAGCCGGTGTTCGAGCAGGAGCAGGAAGCTCACTCCTTTTTCCTGCTGCTCGACGGCCATGTGCGCGTGATAAAATCGACCCCGGATGGGCATGAGGTAACAGTGCGATACATCAGCCCGGGCGAACTGATGGGGATCGCCAGCGCGCTGGGCCGGACGACCTATCCGGCAAATGCCATCGCGGCCGTCGATTGCGTAGTGCTTGCCTGGCCAAGCCAGCTTTGGGCCACACTCGCGACGAATTTTCCAAGCCTCAGCGCCAATACCTACAAGGCCGTGGGTACCAGGCTGCAGGACGCCCACACGCGCGTCATCGAGATGTCCACCGAGCAGGTGGAACAGCGGGTTGCGCATGCGTTGCTGAAGCTGATCAAGCAGTCGGGGAAAAAGACCGAGGATGGGATTCTGATCGATTTCCCGATTTCACGCCAGGACGTTGCGGAAATGACGGGCACCACGCTTCATACGGTCAGCCGGCTGCTCTCCGCCTGGGAGGACCAGGGGCTCGTCAAGAGCGGACGGCAGAGGGTGGTCGTGGTCGAGCCGCATCGTCTCCTCGTCATCGCTGAAGGTCGCGCGGCAAAGAGCTAATCCACGTCATTTTCGATGGCCGCCTCCAGATCGTGGCGAAGCTGATCCTCGTCCAGATCATGCTCGCGTGCCGCGTCGGAAACGGTGTGAAAGGAAGCGATCGGGCAGCCGACGCACAGCATGCCGTGCTGAAGAACGACGCGGATCGCTGCCGGCGTCTCGCGCATGATGCCATCCATCGTCGCGTCGTCGTTCAGTTTGCGTTTCATGCCGGTTCTCCGCTTGGAGGCGGGCATGTTGCATCCAATTCCCACGAAGCTCGTTGCGCTGAGACAAAGAGGAAGCAGGTCGATACTGCTGTTCACGTTTGGACGGCGCAGACCGTCGACCGTGTCAGGAACCGCTTCTCCCTCCCATTGTCGAGCGAAAACATACCGCCACGGCCTGGCACCACGTCGATAATGAGATCGGTATGCTTCCAGGCCTCGAATTGCGATGCGCCAATGTAGAAGGGCGCTTCGGCGATATGGCCGAGCAGCACATCCTGGTCGCTCACGATAAAGCCGGTGCGCGGATAGCACATGGGCGAGGAGCCGTCGCAGCAACCGCCGGATTGGTGGAACAGCACCGGACCATGTTCGGCAACAATCTCGGCGAGCAGTGCAAGGGCCGACGGCGTTGCAGTGACCTTCGCTTGCATCGGCTCCTCCTTTCTGCTCGTAGGCGCGGCTCCTGCGGAACCGCGCCTGTGAGCCAACGAGGCAATCAGAAGAAGCCAAGCTTCTTGGGGCTATAACTGACCAGCATGTTCTTGGTCTGCTGGTAATGATCGAGCATCATCTTGTGCGTCTCGCGACCGATGCCCGACTGCTTGTAGCCGCCGAAGGCGGCATGCGCCGGATAGGCGTGGTAGCAGTTGGTCCAGACGCGGCCGGCCTGGATGGCGCGGCCGAAGCGGTAGCAGCGGTTCGCATCGCGGCTCCAGACACCGGCGCCAAGGCCGTAGAGGGTATCGTTGGCGATCGAGAGCGCCTCGTCGTCGTCCTTGAAGGTCGTCACCGACACCACCGGGCCAAAAATCTCCTCCTGGAAGATGCGCATCTTATTGTGGCCCTTGAACACGGTCGGCTTGACGTAGTAGCCGCCGGCAAGGTCGCCCGGCAGATGGTTCTGCGCGCCGCCAGTCAGCACCTCGGCTCCTTCCTGGCGGCCGATGTCGATATAGGACAGGATCTTTTCCATCTGCTCCGACGAGGCCTGAGCACCGATCATCGTCGCCGGATCGAGCGGATCACCCTGCACGATCGCCTCGACGCGCTTGAGGGCGCGTTCCATGAACCTGTCATAGATCGATTCATGGATGAGCGCGCGGCTAGGGCAGGTGCAGACCTCGCCCTGGTTCAGCGCGAACATGACGAAGCCTTCGATCGCCTTATCGAAGAAATCATCGTCCTCGGCGACGACATCCTTGAAGAAGATGTTGGGCGACTTTCCGCCCAGTTCCAGCGTAACGGGTATCAGGTTGTGGCTGGCATATTGCATGATTAGCCGGCCCGTCGTGGTCTCGCCGGTAAAGGCAATCTTGGCGATGCGCGGCGACGATGCGAGCGGCTTGCCGGCCTCAAGGCCAAAGCCGTTGACGATGTTGAGCACGCCTGGCGGCAGCAGATCGCCGATAAGATCGGCCCAGAGCAGAATGGCGGCCGGCGTCTGCTCGGCAGGCTTAAGCACCACGCAGTTTCCGGCCGCGAGCGCGGGAGCAAGTTTCCAGCAGGCCATCAGTAGGGGGAAGTTCCAGGGGATGATCTGGCCGACCACGCCGAGCGGCTCATGGAAGTGATAGGCGACGGTATCGTCGTCGATCTGGGAAAGGCTGCCTTCCTGGCCACGCACGGCACCGGCGAAATAGCGGAAATGGTCGATGGCCAAAGGCAGGTCGGCCGCGGTCGTTTCGCGGATCGGCTTGCCATTATCCCAGGTTTCGGCGCATGCGAGCAGATCGAGGTTTTCTTCCATGCGGTCGGCGATGCGGTTGAGGATGAGCGAGCGCTCAGCCACGCTGGTGCGCGCCCAAGCGTCTTTGGCGGCATGCGCTGCATCCAAGGCTGCGTCGATGTCCTGGGCATCCGAACGAGCGACCTCGCACAAAAGTTGGCCGTTCACCGGCGAGTAGTTCTCGAAGTAGCGGCCGGACCGCGGCTCGGCCCATTTGCCGCCAATGAAATTGCCGTAACGCTTATCGAAGGGTGCCTTGACGGATCGTGAGAATTCAACCTTGTTCATGTGTCTTCCTCCCGAAGCTGACGTCGCGGGATGCGACGTTTCGGAAGGGAGACTCGCGATTTTCGCCGCTGTTGTCACCGCAGCGAACACGGTGCCTGGTCGGAATGTGTCGCAGAATTGCGACACTCACGCGGGGACACGAATGGTCAGTGAGCCCGGTGAACGTCCAGGCGGTTCAGCTTACGATGAAGCGTCGCGCGGCTGATGCCCAGCGCCTGAGCCGCGGCCGAGACATTTCCGTCTGCCCGCGCCAGCGCCCGCTGCAGGACACCGCGCTCCGCCTCTGCGAGGACTTCAGGACGGTTCTCCGCCCAGCCGAGCAGATCGCGCGCAGGCATCGGCTTGTCGAGACATTGTTGCGTAAGTCCAAGCGCCAGGCGAGCCGAACGGGTGGCGCCCACCACGAGGTCGTCGGCGTCGACGGCGATCAGCGCGCCGGAACCTTTGTCGGCGACCGGCGCCAGCAGAATTCGCGCCCTGGGGAACGCAATCTTGAAATTTTCCGCTTCGATCCGGCGCGCCGCGTCGATTACGGCCACCGAAATGAGATTGGCGAAGGCTTCCGTGAGATCTGCTCGACAGGAAGACACATCAAGCGCAGCCGCAAGATGGCCCTGGTGATCGTAAATCGGTGCGGTGGTACAGCTCAAATCTGTGTTGCGTGTGTGGAAATGCTGATCGCGATGGATCGTCAGAGCGCGCTGTTCGACCAGACAGGTGCCGATCCCGTTGGTACCCTGGCTTTCTTCATTCCAGACGGAGCCCGTCCACAGTCCCCAGGAGTGAAACGTCTCATCATCCACAGGCGCACCGCGTCGCTCGACCGGCACGCCGTCACGATCGGCGAGCAGGACACAGCACCCGACGCCGCCCACCGCAAGATACAGCCGGTCGAGACTCGATTGGGCAGCCCGAACGAGCGGTTCGATGCATTGCCGGGCCTGCTCCAGCTCGAACTCCGTCAGGTACCGTGCCGGGCTGCGATCGGCCGGATCGAGCCGGTGCAAATTGCAAGATCGCCGCCAGGAGGCAACGAGCGCGGACTTTGCCGCCGCATCCGAAGCAATCGCGGCCTGAATGCGGTCGGCATGATGGCCGGACAAATTCTCGCCCATGCTTATCCTCCCAACCCAGTCTGCCTTACGGTTTCTGAAGCGGCCCGCTCCAGGGTCGTGTTGTTCCTGCGCCAGTTTCTGCTTTCAATCAGCACACCCGTCAATTCGACAGAAGAACCAGATCCGCTCCTTAGTCAGCAATTTCTGGATTGACCGACAGACCTCGCTTTCGGGTGCATCGTCTCAAATATTCATCACTTCATCCCACAAGCCTAACGGCAAGAGAATGGGTATTCATTGATTGAGAGCAAAGACGATCGCCAAAACGCGGCTGCGGGCGACACTTCCTTCACGGCCCCGAGGAAGCGGAAGCGTAGGTCCTCCGGCGTCACATGGATGAAGAACTCGGCAACGATCGGCTCATCATCAGGCGTGCACGACGCACTTCAAAGCAAAATCCGGGCGGGAATGGCTCAGATGGCCTCATTTCCCCATAGCCAGCAGCGTATCCCGCTTGAGGATTTCAACGCTGCGCAGGCTAAGCAGGCGAATAACTCCCTTGTCCTTCAGGCGGGTGAAAACCCGCGAGACGGTTTCGATGGTGAGGCCGAGATAGTCGCCGATGTCGTTCCGCGACATTGGCAGTTCCACCTGCCGCAAGCCGTCCTGACGCTCCGACATTTCGACAAGGAATGCCGCGACGCGCTCGATGGCGTTCTGGCGGCCAAGCACCAGGAGATGTTCCTGCGCACGGGTCAGTCCCTTGAGAGCGAGCGGCAAAAGCTGGCGGGACATGTCCGTGCCCGCGGGGGTGTGGAATACCCGCACGCCGGTTGCGTTGATCGCTTCGGCGAAGAAGTGATGGGTGGCGTCGGCCTCGAAGCCGAATGTCTCCCCTGCCATATGGAACGCGCTGATCTGCCTGCGCCCGTCGGCGAGCAGGCGATAGATGCGGACTGCGCCAAATTCGACCTGGTAGAGGGCACTCGCCTTTTCACCCTGGGCGTAGACTTCTGTGCCTGCCGGGAAGAAGCTGACCGGCTGCACCGTCGCTCCCTCGAAAGCAGGCGAGGGGCTCTGCTGCGGCAGGTATGACGGCAGTTCGATCTTGGCGGAAGCTTGAGCGTACATGGCTGTGGTCCCGATGAATTTGTGACAACAGCAATCGCGCAAATCGCGCCAAGCCGAAATTCGGTTATGTCCCTACGGGAAACTACTTAGAGCCGACCTGCTAGCCAGCTAACCGCCGGACGGGACGCAACGGTCAGGTTTAGTTTATGGCACAATCACGACGCGGTGCTGGTGGCAGTGGGCTACTTGTTGCCTTGCGGCTGCCAATAACTGCCATTCCGCTGTCGGCCCCATTGCGGTCATCCCCACAACTCGCTCCGGATTGACCGCTTCTGGCCTCAACGCGGTCTTTTCCGCGGGTGATGTCGGCATCGGACGGGACATGAGTATGCACTCAGGCGAGCGGAGTCGTTGCGGCTGCCCATCCCGGCGACAGGCTCAACACAAAGCCGCTTGATCGGATCATCCTACGAGCGTGACGTCTGCAAGGCGAGAAGCGAGGACAGCAGGTGCGAGGCCTCGCGGCAGACTATGGCTCCCGCCTCTGCCAGTTTATCGCCAACATCCACTGGAAGGCTGGTATTGGATCCTTCAGGAATTTGATTGAGCCGGCCGCCAATCAAGATCGGGATATCCAGGCCTCGAGACGTGAGTTCCCGGCGGAGTTCGAGATAGTAGTTGAGGGCGACCCCGTTATATGTGCTTATCGCGATAGCCGTTGGCCCGATCTCATTTGCGATTGCCGCAAGGGCCGCAGCATCGGTAGAGACTCCGCCATCGATGCTTTCGACGTTCAGCTGCTTTAGAATTTCCTCAATCAACATCTTGCCGTGTTCGTGAACGTCGCTTGTTGCCACGATGACTTTATGCCGCCGCTCTCGCAGCGCGAAACGTTGATCGGTTGTTGCAGATGCGAGTGCAGCCTCCGCCATCTCATGGATTTCAGTCAGGATTGTTGCTGGCACCAAGGGCACACGCGCCTGGCTGCGGCTGTCTTGCTGGCCAGTGCCGAATTCCTGCTCAAGTCGCCGCGCCCCAAGGCGCCGAAGCGCGAGCAGCATTTCAAAGATATCTCCGATGTTGACGCCAGCGGCGGCAAGGCCTTGTCGGACGTTTGACGCAAAGCGCTCGCCTGCGCTGACGAGAACCGAAGCGACCCGATCGATCTCGGTAAAGTCGATCAGCGGCTCGTACAGCCTTGCATGCTGTGCCAAACTACTCGCAAATAGCTGCGCATCTACAACCTCCTCTATTTCCGGGATCCGCTCGTTCTCGGTGACCGGAACTGGATTGATCGCATGCCCGGTCGGGAAAAGCCGCTGGGCCAATGCATCGACGAGAAGATAGCTTCCAAGGCTCGCAAAATTCTGTGCGGCCACGCCTCGGTAGCTTGTCGTGTTACCGTAGATGACGGTTCCAGGCGTGGCGTCGATCATCGCGATCGCCCTTTGGAAGGCGAAGCGCGCCAGCGGATCGGAGAAATGATGCCCGAAGCAATGGCCCGTCGTTACGCCCGCCAAACCGGTGACGATCGAACGTTCGAGCAGGATCATCCCAAAGCAGCTGGCAAGGTCTGTAAATTGTGCGGCAAACCCGTCGTCGAGATTGGAATGCACGATCACTGGCGCCGGCTGTTTGGCGATTAGCCCAATCGCCTTCACCGTTGCAGCTGTGGCCTCAATGTCATCGTCCCAACCGGGGATGCGGAAAGTAAAGTATTGGCCAAGATTGCCGATTGTCGTGCTGCCTGCAGCAAGCGCTGCCTGGGTATTCTCAAGCGCGGCGGGAAAGCCCAGCACGAAGTCGCCAAAGTGCGGGGCTACCGGCGCCCCCTCGGTCAACGCGATGAAGTCCTCGACGTCCGGTAAGATCATGCCGGTTCCACGCGTTGCGCCGGCCCGAATGGCACGCGGGAGTGCCATCGACCAGTCGAGGCAAAGGCCGTAGCGATCCACCCGCACGCCCTTGGCGTCACATGCCTCCCAAATCGAGCGATAGGCGCGACGGCTTTTGTCATGGTCGCGATAGCCGATTTGAGCATGTTGCATGACCGTCCCTTCGGCCATCCTCGCCCGTTTATATTCCATTTCACTACCGACACTCATCGCCGTTAAGAATGGCGATGGGCCGATCGTCCAGATTTTGGCCAGAGCGCCGCCTTCGCGCAGCAACTCGCTGCCTGCTGGGAGTTCTGCTTCCGGAAAGATCGTCTCTCGGGCGAGCATTTTAGGAAGCATCCGCTTGTGTTGCCTTTGACTTTGGCTTCGGTCGGCAGCCCAGATTGCCCGCAGAGACCGATTCCGTCGCGGCCATGATGACCATCGGCCCCGCCGCGTTTTAGCTCAATGGATGAGGGTATCGAAGGTCGGAGAGCGGCGATTTGTCCAGCCGCCGCTTCCGCCCACGAAAACTAAGGAAGAAACTTCAGCAGCGCAGCCACGACCGCCTCGGGGGCATCCTCCTGCACGATATGTCCGGCACCTGGAATGATCTTTAGCGTCGAGCCTGGAATTTTCTTGGCCAATCCGCGCCCATGCTCGACCGAAATCCACCTGTCCTGTTCTCCCCAGAGCATAAGGACAGGGCAGCGGATTTCGGCATAGCTGGGCTCGACTTCATCGGTGTAACGCTCGTCCATCTGGGCGACCTGCCGATAGAACGCAGCCTGACCCTGTTCGCCGAACCAGGGCGTCGCGTAGAGCGCCATTGTCTCGGCCGGGAGGGTTTGATGAGCGGAGCCCGCGATGTAAGCCGGCACGATAGCCTCATGAACATAGGCGGGAAGGCCCGCAAAAACGGCTTCATGCTGGCGCGCATGGCGGATCAAGGGCGTTCCCCACGGCGCCACCGCCACCGGGTCAATCAATGTCATGGAGCGATAGTTTCGCTTGCCGAGCAGATGAGCGCGTAAAACGGTCGCACCGCCGAAATCGTGCCCTACGACATCGGGGTTGTCCAGTTTCCAATGCTCCAGCAAGTCTTCCAATACCTTGTTCTGAACACCGAGCGAGACATCCTGGCCGTCGCGCATTTCAGACAGGCCGTATCCCAGCAGGTCGTAAAAGTAGACACGTCGTTGGTCGCAGAAATAGGGAATGATCTTGCGCCAGACAGCGGAACTGAACGGTGTGCCATGAACCATGACGAGAGGCGGCCCCTCGCCGACGACGCCCCAGCGGATCTGTTGCCCGTGATAATCGAATGTCTGGGATGGCTGGAAGCTGGTGTCGTGTTCGTTTGTCATACCTAACCTCTTTCATATCAAGTTCAGGTTAGGTATGAGTGTGGGGCGAGGCTCACGCAAATCAAAAATAGTCGTTCAAGGATGCAAAAAAATTCCATCGCCGAAGTGCAACGCTGCGTAGTAGGCGACGGCTTCATGCAGTGGCCTGTTGATCGTTCCACCCGAAACCTGGCCGGCGCACGCTGTCGCCGGCGCACCAATGTCGCCTGTCCAGAGGTGAATGGCCCATGCTTAGAGGCCTTCCTCTGCTCACGGGCGTTCCAAAAAGCAATGCTGTTTGGTCGAGCCAATGCATCTGTGGTCGCCTAGATCATTTATTGGCGGGCACCCCGTCCTCGACTTCCTGAACACCGCCGGCGGTGACACGAAGGCCCGCGATGTCGAAAGACTGGAAACTTTTTGCGATGTTTTGACGTGGGCAGCTGCAGCGAATGTAATCGACGCAGCCGAATATGTAGCGCTCGCACGCCAGGCGGATGCGTCACCCCAACCTGCATTGAATTGCCTGCAGGAGATGAGGATTCAACGCGAGAGCCTCTACAACTTCATAACGGCAAGGATGGAGCAAAAGCCGACAGCCGAACTTGATCTCTTGCGGATTGAAAGCAGCGCTCGCGCGGCCATAAGCCATGCTCGGCTAGTGCCCGGTCCTGCTCATCATTCAAAGTGGCAGATCGATTTTTCGGACGCGCAGCTGTCGCTGGTTAAATTCAGACTGGATCTAGCCACGTCGGCACTCATAACCGACCCAGCCATGTGCCACGTGAGGCAATGTGAAACGTGTAGTTGGCTGTTCCTTGACCCGTCTGCCACAAAGAGAAGGAGATGGTGCTCCATGGCGGTCTGCGGTAACCGGGCGAAAGCGTTGCGTCACTACCACAGAAGCCGGGCGACCTGAACTGAAAGCGGCTCAGAGAGTTGGATGGGTTGATGCAGGAGCACATCAGCATGATCGCGGTCGCCGATTTCCACTTGTCTCCTTCAGGATGACGGCATGAAAATCCTCGTAGGCAGATGTGAGTGTGGCAGCACCAAATTCTCGTGCAGGTTTCATGGTCGATCCGTCGGCAGGTGCGGTTGCTTTGAGTGTCGATCGCGAACCGATCCTGCCGAAGAGTCCGTATGTGCGTGGTCGGACACATTGCACCTGGAGGGTCCGTATCAGCGCTATTGCGGAGAGTTCGGCGACAACATGGTAGAGAAGGTGTTTTGTGCCCTATGCGGCACGATGATCTATGCAATCGAACCTTCAGATAATGAATTGGCCTATGTGCATGTTTCGACCTTGGTCAATTGAGTCCAAGAGGCGCTGGGAATATCCGAAATTCCCTTCGCCGTGGCGGGTCACTCCCGCCTCTTGCCTTTGTCAACGGCTTACGAGCGGTTCGCCCAAATTGATCAAGAAGCTGATCCAGCCATTCGCTGACCGCATTTATCTTATATTCAAATGGCAGCAATGCGCCTGATCGCAGCCATTAAAGTGAGGCTGTTCGTCACTTGGAAGCGGACACTTAGACCAAATTCGGCAATGGACGGCTCTTACCCGTGGTCCCAGGATGTCGAAGTGCCTAACGCCTCACTGGAGCCGTGCTTTCTCTGACGATCAACCTGATCGCCAGCTCCCGTTGCCGCAAATGCAGCCGTTGCGATGGGGATGCCAGGATGTAGTCGGCAGCAATTCGGCCCATGTCGCGTGCTGGCACTTCCAGCGTGGTCAATTCAGGTGAGGTGAGCTCAGCAATTTCGAGATTGTCGAAGCCAACGATCGAGACCTCCTGGGGGACGGCGATCCCGGCTGCGTGGCAGTGTTTGATGGCGCCGGCTGCCAGAATATCGCTGCCGCAAAACACCGCGGTGGGCCTTCGGTCTTCTTCCATCAGTCGCTGCATGCATCTCCGCCCGTCATCCAGCCTGTAGGCTCCTTCGACAACCGGAACCCTCGTATGGTCGATGCCTGATCGTTCGAGCTCATTCAGGAAGCCGTCACGCCGGCCGGCCGCACGATCATTGTCCCGTGTGATGCCCGCGATCATCCCGAATTGGGAGTGGCCGAGGTCGAGCAGGTAGCGAGCCGCCGTGCGCCCGGCCTTCTCGTTGTCGAAGCCTACCGCTGCGCCCGACTCCATCGCTTTCGACGTATAGGTATAGACATACTCGATACGCTTCTGTTCAAGCATCGCTAGAGTGGTAGGCAGGTGCGTTGATCCGACGAGGACCACTGACTCGACGCCGCGCTCGACCAGCAGGCGAGCCTGCTCATACTCAAGATCGATGTCGTAGCCAGAAGTATTGATGATCAGGGAAACGTCCTTTTCAGAAAGCCGGGCCTGAAGCCCGTCAACCATGGTGGCATAGATCGCGTGGTCCAAAGTCGGAATGATGGCACCGACCAGTCTTGTTCGCGTGGATCGCAGCGCTCTTGCGGAGCCATTGGGTACGTAGCCAAGTTCCCGGGCGGCTCGCACCACGCGATCCCTGACGGCCTCATTGACGTTTGGATTGCCATTCAGGACGCGTGAAACAGTGGCCGGCGAGCAGTTGGCAAGCCGGGCCACGTCAATCAGTTTGGCGCCGCCGTCTTCGAGATCCATTGAGTATGGCCATTGCCAATTTCGAGAAACCGTTTTCTAGATCGCACAATTTCTTTCAGGTCGCCAGATATCTTTCTCAGCGAAAAGTCCAGAAATCTGGGTTGACAGCGGCAAGAAAAGTTGTGAAAACGATTTCACAAGAGCGCAACCATAGCGCCGCGTAAAGGGAAGAGACATGCTCAGCGGGATCAAGGTCGTCAGCTTTTGCCATTTCCTGCAGGGTCCAGCAGGCGCCCAGTATCTGGCTGACATGGGTGCGGATGTCATCAAGGTCGAGCCGATAGATGGTGCTCATGAGCGGCGGTGGTCGGGCGCCGACATATATGTGGAGGGCGTCAGCGGCTTCTATCTGTGCGCCAATCGTAACAAGCGATCCATCGGCGTTGATCTGAAAAGTCGCGAGGGCAAGGAAGTAGCGCGCCGGCTGATCGCCGAGGCCGACGTGGTCATGGAGAATTTCCGGCCGGGCGTGTTCGCCAAGCTGGGCTTCGACGACGAAGCGCTTCGCGCGATCAATCCCACACTGATCTTCGCCTCTGCCAGCGGGTTCGGCGCCACCGGACCGATGGCGCTGAAGCCGGGCCAGGACCTTCTCGCTCAGGCGCGGTCAGGCCTCATGAGCGTCACCGGCACCCCCGATCGGGGTCCGACGCCGGTCGGAGCGGCGGTCGTCGACCAGCATGGCGGCGCGCTGCTGGCGATGGGCATCCTGGGCGCGCTTGTGCGCCGACTTCGCAGCGGCAAAGGCACGCGCGTCGAAGCCAGCCTGATCAACTCGGCGATCGATTTGCAGGGGGAGCCCCTTGTCAACTACTTCGCGGGCGGGATGAGCCGCGAAGTCCTGAAGCGCGAGAAGAACCTTGCCACCTGGTTTCACGCTGCGCCTTATGGCGTCTATCCCGCCACGGACGGCCATGTCGTGATCTCGCTCTGCGACTCCTCGGTTCTGGCCGAGTCGCTTAACAGCGACGGTCTGCGCGAAGTCGCAGATGTTGACCGATATGCGGATAGGGATGAGTACGCCCGCCGACTGGCCCAGGCCACGGCGATCTTTTCTGTGGCGGAACTCGCTGACCGTTTTGATCGCCATGGCATCTGGTGGGCGCCGATCAACCACTATGATGACCTGCTGGCTGATCCGCAGTTGAGCCACGCGCAGGTGTTCCGCCAGGTCACCGTGCGCGGCCGCACCATTTATCTGGTCAATCATCCCAACCGCTATGACGGCGAGGTGCCGGCACTGCGATGCATGGCGCTCGAGATTGGCGAACATACCCGCGAGATCCTGCATGAGCTCGGTTATGCCGAAGGCGAGGTCCAGAGCCTGTTGGCCTCGAAGGCAGTGGTCGCCGCGAGCGGTATCGGCACTGCCGTGGAAAGGAAGGCGTCATGATGCTGAACCAGGCTGCTCCGGCGGTCAGGGGCATGACTGAACGGCAGCCTTCCGGCGACCGCGGTCTTGCGGTTGTCACAGGCGGTCGACGCGGCATTGGCCGCGCCATCTGTTGCGACCTTGCACGGGTGGGCTTCGACATAGCAATCGTCGATATCGTCGACGACGAGAAAGCCGGCGAGACGGTCGATCTCGTGCGCGCGCTCGGGCGCAACAGCGCTTTCTACCGCAGGGACATCTCCGAGACATCGGGCAACGCGGCCTTTGTCGAAGGCCTCGAACGCGACCTGGGCGAGATCACCTGTCTGGTCAACAATGCCGGCGTGCAGGTGAGCGTGCGCGGCGACCTTCTGGATGTCACCGAGGAAAGCTTCGACCGGCTGATTGGCGTCAACCTGCGCGGCACATTTTTCCTCACCCAGGCAGTCGCCCGCGCGATGCTTTCAAGGCCGCAAACCGCGTCGGAGCGATCGGTCGTGACGATCACCTCCGCCAATGCCGGCCTCGTCTCACCGGAAAAGGGTCCCTACTGCATATCGAAGGCCGGGCTCTCGATGGCCTCGCAACAGTTTGCGATCCGACTGGCGGACGCCGGCATCCGGGTGCACGAGATTCGCCCCGGCTTGATCCAGACCGAAATGACCGCCGACGTCTACGAGAAGTACTCGTCTCAGGTCGAGGCGGGCCAGCTGTCGGCGATTCGACGGTGGGGCCAGCCGGAAGACATTGCTCGCGCGGTGGCGACCTTGGCTGCAGGCGGCCTGCCATTCAGCACGGGAGACATCTACCACATCGGCGGCGGCATGCAGATCCACCGCTTATGAGCTTTTTTGAGCAAGGCGTGAAAACGATTTCTTGAGGCTCAAGATGAAAGATCCAGTTCTCGAGATGCGCGGCATCCACAAGCGCTTTCCCAGTGTGTACGCGCTGAATGACGTCAGCTTTGCGGTGCGCAGAGGCAGCGTCCATGGCGTGATCGGCGAAAACGGCGCTGGCAAGTCGACGTTGATGCGCGTCCTTTCCGGTGCCTTCCTTGCCAATGAAGGCGAGGTGGTAGTCGACGGCGCTGTCGTGCCAACGCCGACGCCGGAGCGGATGCTCGAGCTTGGCATTGCAGTCATTTACCAGGAACTGGCCCAGGCGCCCCACCTGACGGTTGCCGAGAATATTTTTCTTGGCCGATTGCCGAAGACCGGGCTCGGCACCGTCGACTGGCGCAAGGCCAAAGCCGCGGCTCGCGAGGTGTTGGACAGATTGGGTTTCCGGGTTGATCCGGCCGCCCGGATTGATGCGATAAGCGTAGCCCAGCGCCAAATGGTGGAGATTGCCAAGGCGATCGCACGCGAAGCGCGCATCGTGGTGCTCGACGAGCCGTCCGCCGTCCTGGGCGACGCCGAGTTGGAACACATGTTCATGACGATCCGGCGGCTCAGCGCCGAACAGGGCGTGTCCTTCATCTACATCACGCATCGTCTCAAGGAGCTCTACGAGATCTGCGACGACGTCACAGTGCTGCGCGATGGCCAGGTTGTCGCGTCCATGCCGCTGACGCAGACGACAACCGCCGACCTCATTCGCCACATGGTCGGGCGGGAGCTCAAGGACGTGTTCCCGCCCCGTCCGAAACCGGGCCGGGAGGTGCGCCTGGAAGTGCGCAACGTTTCGCGAGCTGGCGTTTTGAAGGATATTTCTTTCGATGTCAGGCAAGGTGAGATCGTCGGCATCTGCGGTCTCGCCGGGGCCGGTCGGACGGAGGTGCTGCGCGCAATCGCCGGCGCCGATGCGATCGACAGCGGCGAGATCAGGGTCGACGGCAAGGCGGTCGCGGTCGATGGGCCGCGTGCGGCGCTCGCCCACGGGATCGGCTTACTGCCGGAAGACCGCAAGACCGAGGGTCTTTTCCTAGAACAGTCGGTTGCCTTCAACGTCACCGTTTCCGAACTGGCAGCGATCGTCCAAGGCGGCCTGATCAGCCGCAGGCGCGAACAGGAGCAGGTTTCCCGCTTCATTCAGCAGATGCGCATCAAGACGCCAAGCGCCGATGCCAAGGTGCGCACACTCTCGGGCGGCAACCAGCAGAAGTGCGGCATAGCCCGGCAGTTGCACGCGGGAACCAAGATCCTTCTGGTGGATGAGCCGACGCGCGGTGTCGACGTGGCCGCCAAGCGCGAGATTTACGACCTGCTTGTCGAGTTGACCTCCAAGCGTGGTGCGGCCGTAGTGATGGTCTCGTCCGAGCTTCCGGAAATTCTAGGCCTTTGCAACCGCATCGTCGTGATGCGGGAAGGCACCATCTCGGCGGTCCTGGATGGGGAAGGCGCGACCGAGGAAACCATCATGGCCCATGCGGTCTGGCAGTAGGAGCGAGATGGGCATGCGCAGCTACCAGCAGTTCATTGGCGGGCGGTTCGTGGCCGGTTCGGGCACGGGATCAATTGAACGCAGAGCGCCAGCAAGTGGCGAGCAGGTCGCCACTTATGCCAATGGCTCGCCCGCGGACGTCGATCTCGCGGTCGAGTCGGCACGGACCGCGTTCGAGGAGGGGCCTTGGCCGCGCATGAGCGGCATGGAGCGAGCCGAGGTACTCAACCGCCTTGCCGATCTCATCCACGCCAACCGTGAGCGGTTGGTAAGGATAGAGGTGGAAGAAGTCGGCAAGCCGATACGGTTTGCCCGTGGCGACATTGACGGCGCGGTCGGCCTGACGCGTTACGCCGCCTCCCTTGCCATGCAGATGGCGGGTCTGTCCTATACCAACATCGGTGAGGGCAAGACGGCGCTGGTCACGCGCGATCCGGTGGGCGTTGTGGCGCTCATTACGCCATGGAACTTCCCGGCCCTCATTCTGTCCCAGAAGGTGCCGTTCGCGCTTGCCGCCGGCTGCTCGGTCGTGCTGAAGCCGTCCGAATTCACATCCGGTTCGGCCTTCGAGATCGCGGCGCTGGCGAGCGAGGCAGGGCTGCCCGCCGGCGCCTTCAATGTTGTCAGCGGCTATGGCGCGACGGTCGGCGATCACCTGACAGCGCATCCCGGCATCGACTTTGTTTCCTTCACCGGATCGACCCGCACCGGCAGCCGCGTCGTCGCCAACACATCGCGCCACCTGGCCAAGTCCTCAGTCGAGCTTGGCGGCAAGTCGGCCAACATCGTCTTTGCCGATGCCGACCTCGATGCCGCCATTGATGGCGCGCTGATGGGTGTTTTCTTCAACAACGGCGAATGCTGCGTGTCAGGCTCGCGGCTGTTCGTTCAATCGTCCATCGCCGATCAGTTCATCGCCAGAGTGGTCGCACGGGCGCGCGCGATGAAGGTCGGCGATCCGTTCGACGAAGACACCGACATTGGGGCGCTGATCGACAGCAATCATCTGGAAAAGGTGGCGGGATTCGTCAGGGGTGGGATCGAGGACGGCGCCGAGCTTGTTCTAGGCGGCAACGTTGCGGGAGGAATGGCCGGACACTTCCACGAGGCAACCATCTTCGATCGTGTCGAGCCGCGCATGGCGATCTTCCGCGAAGAGATCTTCGGCCCTGTACTCAGCATCACTCGGTTCGACACAACAGACGACGCGGTGCGACTGGCCAATGATACCGCCTATGGCCTGTCGAACTACATCTGGTCGAAGAACATCGACACCGTCCTCACCGTGGCCAAACGCCTGAGGAGCGGCTGGGTCCAGGCCAACACAATTATCGATGGTGCGCCGCAGCTTCCGCTCGCCGGCGTCAAGGGCTCCGGTTTCGGTTACGAAATGGGACAGGCCGGTTTCGAGGAGTTCACGCAGCTCAAGACGCTTCTAATCCAGACCGGATCTCGTACCCCGGTGTTCCCGATCCGAGGCGGTCAATGACCACCCCCCGCCTCATCGTTTCCGACGTCGACCGGACCTTGCTCACCCACGACTATGTGCTGCCGCAGCGGGTCGGCGATGCCATACGCGCGGCCAAGGACAAAGGAACCGTCGTCGTTCTGGCGACCGCACGTTCTCCGCTCGGTGTGAAGCCATTTGCGGACCGGCTGGGTATCGCCGATCTCGTCGTCGCGTTCAACGGCGGCTGGATCGGCAATGTTGCAACCGGGTCCACGATCTCGCAGCAGCGGATACCGCGCGCCGACGCCCTGCATGCCATGGCAACGGCGCAAGCGGCAGGCGTCCGGCCGATGTGGTTCACCGGTGATGCTGTTTTTGCATTGACCGACGACCCGTTCGTCGCACGCGAAGCCGCGGTGACGAGGGAACCCTTATTCGTAGCCGAAACGCTTGAAGCGCTACCGGGCGAACCCGGCAAGATCATGTGTGTTGCCGGCCGGGCCTCCGACCGGGAAGCCTTCGCATTGCTCCGCGAAACGCTTGGTGAACAGCTGTCCGTGTCGGGATCGCATCCGCGCCTGCTCGAGATCGGGCCGCCGGGGGTATCGAAGAAGACTGCAATAGGCCTCGTCACAGCGCGGCTTGGCTTTGCGCCTGATGAATGCGCGGCCGCCGGCGATGCGGAAAACGACATCGAAATGTTGGCCTGGGCGGGAACCGCGATGACCGTCGCAAATGCTGTGCCGCCGGTCATGCAGCTTGCGCACTTCGTTGGACCGTCCTGCGACGAGGGCGGCCTGGCCGATGCCATAGCCTGGCTGATGCGGAGCCGGGAGCCGAGATCCACTGCCGCGCAATGAATGGGAGGAAGGGATGGTTGAGATGACGACAAGACAAGCATCGGCCGTGCTTCAGCCGGGGTCCGGACGCCTACGCGGTTGGGCGCAGAGCCTCGGGCTGCTCTGGGTTCTGATCGTGCTGTGTGCCTTCGCCATATACCTTTCGCCGAGCTTCGTTCACATGGGCAATGTGCTGAACGTCGGTCGTCAGGTCGCTCTGTTCGGCATCGTCAGCGTCGGCATGACCTTCGTTATCCTGACACGCGGCATCGATCTTTCGGTCGGCTCGATTGTCGGGGTCGTAGCGGTGTCGACAGCGCTGATGATTTCAAACGGCGTCTCGATACCACTGGCCATGATCGCCGCGCTTGCCATCGGTGCCTTGTTTGGCGCGGTGAATGGTGCGGGCGTCGTTTTTTTCGGCATGCCGCCCTTCATCATGACCTTGGGTACGTTGGTGATGGGCCGCGGCATAGCCATGACGATCGCCAATGGCGAACCGAAGGCGCTTGGCGATGCTGCGGATGCCTTCGCTTATCTGGGCAGCGGATTTCTGCTCGGCATCCCGGTTCCGATCTGGCTTTTTGCCGCCATCGCCGCCGTAGCCTTCGTCGTCCTTCGTCACACGCCGTTCGGGCGCCGGGTCTATGCCGTCGGTTCGAACACCGAGGCCGCGCGGCTGGCAGGGATAAGCGTGCCCCGAACCCTGATGTCGGTCTATGTGATTTCTGGCCTGCTATCGGCGCTGACCGCCCTGGTTTTCGTGTCGAGGCTAACAGTCGGCGAGCCGACCGCGGGAACCAACCTCGAGCTTGAGGCAATCTCGATCGTCGTCATCGGCGGGACTAGCCTGTTCGGCGGCGAGGGCGGCGTGATCGGCACGGTCATTGGCGCCGCGATCATTGCTGTAATGGCTAACATTCTGAACCTGCTCGGCATTTCGCCCTTCACTCAACAGATCGTCAAGGGCGCCATCATCATCGCTGCGGTGATGTTCGAGGTCTACCGCCATCGCGTGCGGTCCTGACATCCAGGCGTGTCCGGTCCTGCCGCAGCAGGCCGGTTGGGGCGGCTGGAAAGCTAAACTGAAGTCCAAAGGAGGAGTTTTGAAAATGACCACTCGCAGACATTTCCTACGCACGACCGCGCTGGCCGCCACGCTGGTGGCAGGCGGCATGCTGACCGGCGCCGCCTTCGCCGAGGAGAAGATCAAGATCGGCTTTAGCCAGGGCACCATGAATCACCCATGGCGCGTGGCCATGGTGGAGGGCAACAAGAAATATGCTGCCGAGCATTATCCGGACGTCGACCTCATCGTCACCGACGGCAACAACGACGCATCCAAGCAGGTGGCCGATGTCGAAAACCTGATCGCGCAAGGCATCAAGGTGCTGATGATCTCGCCGCTGACCGAGCAGGCATTGACGCCCGTGGTCAAGGAGGCCATGGATGCCGGCATCAAGGTCGTCACGCTCGATCGCAAGGTCAATACGCCCGTGACGGTGCATGTCGGCGGCGAGAATCTGCCGCTCGGCATCGGTGCCGGCGAGTTCCTCGCCAAGAAACTGAATGGCAAGGGCGCCATTATCGAGTTGCAGGGCACTGCGGGCGCTTCCGCCACCATAGACCGCAACAAAGGCTTCGCCGAAGCGATCGCGAAATATCCGGACATGAAGGTCGTCGCCTCGCAGAACTGCGACTACACACGCGACAAGGCGGTCAAGTTCATGGAGGATATGGTTCAGCGCTTCGGCCCGGGCCAGATTCAGGCAGTGTACGCGCACAATGACGAAATGGCGCTCGGCGCCATCCAGGTCCTCGAGACTGCCGGGCGGCTTAAAGAAGTGGCGGTTGTCGGCATCGACGGCCAGGAAACCGCGTTCGAAGCCGTCAAGCAGGGCAAGCTCGCGGCGACCTTCGTCTACCCGTTCGTGGCGCCGGAGGGAATCGAGACCGCCTATAAGGTCGCCAAGGGCGAGCAGGTTCCACCGACCATCACGCTGCCCACAGTTTCCGTCACTGCGGACAATATCGCGCAGATGATCGGAAAGGGCTTCTGAAGCCACGATCAACTGGGACGCCGCAACCTGCGGCGTCCCGCAGATTTTGAAGGGAATCCAATGACGAGCGAGAAAAAGCTATTTGTTGCCCAAGGCGTCATTCCAGCCTGCCTGATGCCGTTCAGCGCTGACCTGGCTGTCGACGAGGCCGCCTATCGCCAGCATCTTGGCGATGTCGGTTCCGTGGAGGGCATCTCGGGCATCACCATCAACGGACATGCTGCCGAAGTACACGCGCTCACAATCGAGGAACAGTTCCGCGCGATCGTCGTGACCAAGGATGTCCTGCAAGACAGGGTCCCGACAATCGTCGGCGTCTACACCAATTCGAGCCTGGAGGCCGCCCGCATCGCTGCCTATGCAGAGCGTGAGGGCGCCGACGCGCTTCTGGTGTTCCCGCCCGACTTCATGACGCTTGGCGGGCACCTGAGGCCCGAGATGATCTACGAGCATCTGCGGCGCATCACGGGCTCGTCGCGTTTGCCGATCATAATGTTCCAATATCCGCTCGCCTCCAATCTCGCCTACCCGTTGGCAACGTTGCTGGAATTGTGCCGCCGCTTCCCGTCCATCGTCGCGATCAAGGACCAATGCGGTGACGGCAACCTGCATGAACGTCAGATCCGGGAACTGAAGGCGCTCGATCGGCCGGTGAATACGCTGACCACCCACAGCGCCTGGCTGCTTGGGTCCCTGGCTCTCGGTTGTGACGGGCTTCTGTCGGGGGCCGGAAGCGTCATCGCCGATCTGCAGGTCGCGCTGTTCCGCGCCGTGCAGGCGAATGACCTGAAGACTGCCAGGGCAATCAACGATCGCATTTATCCGACAGTCAGGGCTTTCTATGATGCGCCGCTTCTCGATATGCACAATCGCATGAAGGAGGCGCTTGTGATCCTCGGCCGATTGGATGAAGCCCATGTCAGGCCGCCACTGATGAAGCCTGGTGCTGCTGAAATCGAAAAGATCCGCGGGTTGCTGGCCGAGGCTGGTCTCGGCGCGGGCTACAGAAAGGTCGCCTGATCGATGACCGAAGCTCTTGTGCGGACCGAGGAGCCGTCTCCCGGCATTCGCCTGCTGACGCTCAATCGGCCCGAAAAGCTCAACGCGCTGTCAAAGGCGTTGCTCGGCGAGTTGCGCGACCTGCTCGCCATCTGCGAGGCTGATGCCGGTGTTGGCTGCGTGGTTCTGACCGGAGCGGGACGTGCCTTTGCGGCGGGGGCGGACATCTCCGACATGCTGGAGCGCGGTGTTGCCTCCTACAGCGATCCGGAGCGGCTGGCTTGCTGGCGGGCGATCGAGGACTTTTCCAAGCCGATCATCGCCGCCGTCAACGGTTATGCGCTGGGAGGCGGGCTCGAACTCGCGCTGATCTGCGACATCATTCTCGCCTCTGAGAATGCGAGATTTGCCACGCCAGAAATCAAGATAGGCTCGTTTCCGGGTGATGGTGGCACGCAGCGCCTGCCACGGCTGGTCGGTAAATCGTTCGCCATGCAGATGGTGCTGACCGGGGAGATGGTCGACGCGGCGCTGGCAGAACGCAAAGGACTGGTCAGCGAAGCAGTCGCGCCTGACAGGTTGCTGCCGAGGGCCCTGGAACTCGCGGCCTCGATTGCTGCCAAGTCGGTCGCCATCACGCCTTATGCCAAGAGGGCGGTGTTGGCCGCGTTCGACACCGATCTGAAATCCGGGCTGGAGATCGAGCATCGGCTGACGGTTGAGGCATTCGCGAAGGAGGACCGCGTCGAGGGCCTGCGAGCCTTCGCCGAAAAACGGTCGCCTGTGTTCAAGGGCAGGTAGGCCCTCGCGATCTGGCGCGAACTAGGGTGGAGAGATCTATGTGGGACTATATCATCATCGGCGCCGGTTCGGCGGGCTGCGTGCTGGCCAATCGCTTGTCGGAAGATCCCGAAGTCAAGGTGCTGCTGGTGGAGGCTGGCAGTCGCGATTGGAATCCGATGATCCATATTCCCGGCGGCATCGGCAAGTTGTTCGGCCCCGGCGTCAACTGGCGCTTTCATACCGTCCCTCAGACGAATCTCGACAACCGCTCCATCTGGTATCCGCAGGGGAAGACTCTCGGTGGGTCGAGCTCGATCAACGCCATGATCTATATCCGCTGTCAGAAGGAGGACTACGACAATTGGGCGGCGCTCGGCAACGAAGGGTGGGCTTACGAGGACATCCTGCCCTATTTCCGAAAGTCGGAGGACAATGACCGCCTGGTCAACCGCTACCACGGCCAGGGCGGACCGCTATGCGTTTCCGATCAGGTGGGCCCGCACCCGCTGACGCGAGCCTTCGTGCGCGCGGTGCAACAGTATGGCCTGCCCTATAATCCGGATTTCAATGGCGACACTATGTATGGCGCCGGTTTTTATCAGGTCACGTGCCGAGATGGTCGCCGCCGTTCGTCAGCCGTCTCCTATCTGCATCCGGTCAGCAATCGCACCAACCTCACGGTGAGGACTCATGCCCGCGTCACCCGGGTGGTGGTCGAGAACGGCCGCGCGGTTGGCGTTGAACTGGCGGAGGGGCGATCGCGGCAGGTTCTACGGGCCGACCGGGAAGTGATCGTCTCGGCGGGTGCGATCAACTCGCCACGCCTGTTGCTGCTGTCCGGCATCGGGCCTGCCGACGAGTTGAAAGCGCTTGGGATTGATCCCGTGGGCGATCTTCCGGGCGTCGGCCGAAATCTGCAGGATCATCTATGCACTAACGTCCATCTGACCCTGAAGGACCCGATCAGCTATGACGGTCAGGACCGCTATCCCAAGGCTTTGCTGCATGGCATCCGTTGGTTGCTGTATCGCAACGGCCCTGCCGCTTCGGTTATCGTTGAAGGCGGTGGTTTCTTCCAAACCGAGGGTGCGACACGGCCCGACCTGCAGATCCACATCGCGCCGGCAATGGTGGTGCGCGGCGGTCAGACGCGGCTTGATGGACATGGCTTCACCATCAACTCGACATTCCTGCGGCCGCGCAGCATAGGCTCGGTCAAACTTCGCTCTTCCAACTTCGCGGACGAGCCGCTGGTCGATCCGAATTATCTTTCGGATCCATACGATCGTACCATGGCGCTGAAATCGGTCCGCATCATTCGCGAAGTGCTGGCGCAGAGTGAGATCGCCAGGTTCATCAAGGTCGAGCGGTTGCCTGGGCCGGCCGCGAGGACCGACGAGGAGATCATGTCCTATGTCAGGCAGTATGCCTGCTGCGATTACCACCCTGTAGGCACATGCAAGATGGGCGTCGACGAGATGTCGGTCGTCGATCCGGAATTGCGCGTGCGCGGGATAGAGGGATTGCGGGTGATCGATTCCTCGATCATGCCGGTCCTCATCAGCGGGAACACGAACGGGCCGACGATGATGATCGGGGAAAAGGGCGCGGATCTCATAAAGGGCATCCGATCTGGCCGGATGCATCCCGCAATGGCGGCGGTCGCCTGACCAGGGGCTCTCCATGCAATTCCTCGTCCTGTCTCGCCGCCGGACTGACCAATTCGGCGACGACGACTTCGAACAACTGGTGCCCAGCGAGGGCGCCCAGTCCCGCCATCTCTACAGCATCGGCTTCACAAGGCAGATCTGGCATCGCGGCGACATCCCGGGCGCTTGCCAGATTGTTGAGGCAAAGGATGAGAGCGAAGTTCACGATAAGCTGGCGACGCTTCCGCTGGCGAAGGCGGGCATGCTCGATTTCGAAATCATTCCGCTGAAGCCTTATGCGGGTTTCAGTATTCCGTGATGGGAGCCGACATTCCGCTTCCGGCCCCATGCTGCCGATCAGCGATGCGCCTGATCTCGGCCGTGCCGACTCGAAATTTGCGTCAGATATTCTCCGGCGTGACAATCTCGAAAGGTATCGATCGCTGAAGGGTGGCTAGGGGCGCTTGTGGTCCGATAACATCGATCATTGTCTGCACGAGAAGTGCCGAGGTTGCCTCAAGTGGATGACAGAGAGCTGCAGTGATCAGGCCCTCGGATAACCCTTTCCGGGTCTCGGGGCCAATGTCACGGCAAACCACCTTGATCCCCGACCGCCTCTCGGAAGAAACCTCCCGAAGCGCACGAAGCACGCCGGTTATCCCGCCTCCGACGATCAGAATTCCCACAAGATCGTCGGTCGCCCTTAGAAGCTCGGCCACCATACGGTAGGCTTCGCTCGATTCTTCGTGGGTGGGGTGGCTTTCCTCAACCGTGAGCCGTGGAGCGTGCTCGCGCAGATAGGAACGGAAGCTGGCGTCTGAGACGTCCTGGCACTGGTACCGGTGATTGCCTATGAAAACCGCAATTCGACCGGGACCTTGAGTGGTTTGGGTAATCAGGAAAGCCGCGGTGCGCCCAAGCGTCAGTGCCCACATAGGCTGCACGTTCCGGCGCGGATTGGTCCGTAATGTAGGAAACGACTGGTTTCCCCATCTCTTTCAGCGAACGGATGGCTTGGCCAATGATCGCGTGATCGGCGGCGACCACTGCGACGGCGTCGCAGGAGTCGCCGAGCGCGATGAGACGGCTCGAGATCGTCTCCGGCGTCAGCAGATCCACAAAATCGACGACAGGCTCAACCACCTCGTCCCGGCGCTCGCGGCAAGCGGCAACGATCTTCTTCCCGAACAACCGATAGAGGTCGCGGGTCGACTGTTGGAGGAGGAAGCCCAATCGATAATGTGGCGATATTTTACGGGCCCGGTCGTCAATCGCCCCGATGCCGTAGAACCCTATTTCTTCCGCCGCGCTTTGGACGCGCTGGACGGTTTTGGGGCGTACGGAAACGGTGCCATTCAAAATCCAGTTCCGAAAGGAGTGTCGGTTCGAGCCCGACCACCCGCACCATCCTTCAAAATTTCCGAGGCTAACCGAGCCGGCGCAGCAGAACTGCTATGGGGCCGCCCCATATCGACGCAGACCCTATGCTACGTCATGAGTTCAATCTGGCGGTGAAGCGTGGACTCACGAAGCGGGCGGCGTATTGGCGCATCAACTTATCCCTATCCCGCCGAACGTCGCTAGCGGACTGGTCGTGAACGTGACCCTCTGCTTTCCCAATATCATCCTGCTTGAAAAAGGCTTGAGCGTCCTCGGTCTCGGCATCCCGCCGCCCATGCGCTTGGCAACATAGTCGGCGTGGGCCGCGACCACCTCGGCAGCGCTTGGTCGATCGCCGCGTTTCCCGGCGTAGTCATTGTCATCATGACGCTCAGCCTGCTCGGCGACTGGCTGCGCGACGGTTTGGCCCGACTCTCCGATAGTTCTCGGTGCCCGGCATCTCACAGCGCCGGCTGGGGGCGCGCCGAAGTCTGGGCGCGTGCTCTCGCACGTCGTTCGAGCCGGCTCGGCATAGGGTTCATCGATATCTCCATTCCCACAATGAATTTGCGAGCGAAGGAAAGAGAACGAAAATAAACGAAAGAAAACGGATATGGGGAGGCGCATGGACGCGCGAACTAACACAGACAGCAAGCAGTGGATCAAGGCGATCCGTGCCGACAGTCTTCCCGTCGACGATGCGACGCGTATCGAGCACCAGGGAGTGTGTATCGCCATCTTCAATCTCGCAGGTAAGTTCTACGCTACATCAGGCATTTGCACGCATGCCCACGCCTTCCTTTCGGAAGGTTACATCGACGGCCAGACGGTGGAGTGTCCTCTGCATCAGGGACTCTTCCACATTCCCACCGGCACACCGCTTTCACCGCCAGTCACCGAGCGGCTGAAAACCTACGAAACCAAGGTGTCGGACGGCTACGTCCACATCCTGGTGGAGGGACGACAGTGACTTGAACCATTCGGGACATATCCCCGGCTTAAACCAAAATATGGGAGGAGACCTAAAATGCTAAAACTATCACGCCGCCATCTGCTGAAGACGGCCGCGGTACTTTCCGTCCTCGCTGCTGCGCCGCTGACGACAGTTCCGGCCTTCGCCGAAGACTCCGTCCACGCCGTTCTCAATGGCCTGATCAAGAAATACTCCGACGAAGCCAAGGCCGGCATGTCGAACGGCGACGTCGGCGCGCTGTTCGAGAAGGACGGTTTCCGGGACTATCTCGACGTCTATCCGGTCGGCGACCTCGCAGGCGGATTCGTCTGGAAGCCTGGCATGGGCGCCAGCTTCGTCGGCCCTTACAGCAAACTGCAGATCAAGGCGCCTTTCACTGACTATCTGCCACTGCCCGAAGGTCCGGTGCTCGACGCCAACAAGAAATATCGCATCGGCCTCGTCTTCCATGGCTTCAACCATCCTTGGCTGATCAGCCTCGCCGATACCGCCGCCTGGGAAGCCAAGCGCCATCCCAATATCGAACTGGAGGTGATCGACGCCGAGTTCGACGACAACAAGATGGGCCAGGTGATCGATACCTGGATCGCGAAGCAATATGACGGCATCGTGCTGTGGCCGAACCGTGAAGCGCCGATGGGCCCGCCCGTCGATCGTGCTATCGCCGCCGGCATTCCGGTCGTCAGCCTCGACCGTCGCACCTCGTCCGAGCAGATCAGCTCGGAGGTTCTGGGCAACTTCTATGCGAACGGCCTCCAGGAGGGCCTGTACCTCAAGCATGCCGCGCCGGACGGCAATATCATATTCAACCGCAAGGATCTCGGCAGCACCGCGGATTCGATCCGCACCGGTGCCTTCCTCGAAGCGATCGGTAACACGCCGGGCTACAAGGTGCTGGCCAACTATCACACCAACAGCCAGCGCACGCTGGCGTTCAAATCGACGGCGGATGCCCTCCAGGCATTCAAGGACATCTCAGTGTCGTTCAACACCGGCGGCGAGGAGGCCATGGGGGCTCTCGACGCGATCCGTGAAGCCAACCGGCTGAACAGCGCGCCGGGCGGCAAGAAGATCGTGATTCTCGCCAACGACGACGCCCGCGAGGTGTTGAAGGAGATCAAGGCCGGCAATATCGACATGGTATCGCCCTACACGCCGCTGATCGGCGACATCGGCATCCGCGCCGTCGTCATGCACATCGGCGCCAAGGCAGGCCTTAACGAAGCGCCGCCGAAGCTTATCATGACGCCGAACCTGCCGATGATCACCAAGGAAAAAATGAACATCGAAGGCATCGAGACGCTGACGCCCGACGAATGGCCCTATGCATATGGCCCGGAGGTCTCGGGCTGATATCCGCTCCGACGACGACAGCCGGCCCTCTCGAGGGAGGGGCGGCTGTCGTTGACCCAAGGCAGGCTAGTGCGTCATGACGATGAATACTCTTGAGACAAAGGTGGTCGAACCCGCTTTGCCGGCGCGGCCTTCCGATGCTTGGCGGCACCTGAGCATCGGAGCTATGAGCCGCGTGGCGGTGCTGGTCGCCCTCGTCATTGTCGGGCAGGCGATCGCACCGTCCTTTCTTTCCCTTGCCAACATCCATGTCATCCTCCTGGCTGTGGCCGCGATCGGCATCATGGCCTATGGCATGACGCTGGTCGTCATTACCGGCGAGATCGACCTTTCCGTCGCTGGCGCCGCCATCCTCTCTTGTGTCGTAGGAGGGCTACTGATTCCGACCGGATCGGCGGTGCTGGTGATCGGCGCCACGCTTCTCACCGGGTTGGTCGTCGGGTTGGTGAACGGCGTGCTTGTCGCCACCTTGGGCATTCCGTCGCTGATCGCAACGCTTGGCATGTTGGGGATAAGTCGCGCGCTGGCCAACATAGCGTCCGGCGGGCAGGCGCTCTATCCCGAAGCCATTGCTGCTTACCTGTGGTTTGGCCGCGGCAACATTGCCGGCATTCCGGTCCCGGTCGTGCTGCTCGTCGTTCTAGGCGCCGCCGCGATCGTGCTGACCAAGTATTCGATCTTCGGGCGCGAGCTCTACGCCACCGGCGGGAACGTCAGGGCCGCCGCGCTGTCGGGCATCAATGTCGTAGGCATACGCACCACTGTCTTCATAATCTCCGGGGCCTGTGCCTCGCTAGCCGGCATGCTGGAAAGCGCGCGGCTGTCCTACATCAATCCCGCCGGGCTTGAAGGCATGGAGCTGTCGGTGCTGGCGGTGACGGTATTGGGCGGCGCAGCACTCGCCGGCGGTTCAGGGTCCATCGCGGGCACCCTGGTTGCCGCCCTCATCATCGGTATCGTCAACAACCTTCTCAACCAGTTCGGCGTCAGCATATACCTGCAGCAGGTGGTGACCGCGGCGGTCATCCTGGCGGTCGTCTTGCCCGGCATGCGGCAGCGGGGGATCGCGAAATGAGCGCCGTCGAACTGTCCAGTCCGTCGTCGTCCCGCGTCGCCCCGTTTCTGCAGGGTTTGCTCTACGACCCGATCGTATGGCTGATCGCTATTATCTTCGTGGTCGGCGCGCTCACCTCCGAATACTATTTGACCGCGCTGAATCTCGAAAACCTGATGCGTAACGTCGCCGTCATCGGACTGCTGTCGCTCGGAATGACGGTCGTGCTGCTCACCGGCCGAATTGACCTTTCCGTAGCGGCGCTGATGATTTTTTCAATCATTGTCGGCGTGGTCGTGATGGCCGAGATCGGCCCGATGCTGGGCAGCCGCTGGCTGGTGCGCGGTAACACCTATGCGGGGCCGATCGTGCCGGTGATTCTGATCGCGCTCGCGACCGGCATTGTCGCCGGCGCGATCAACGGTATCGGCGTTGCCTACTTCAAGGTTACATCCTTCATCATGACACTGGTATCGTTGACCGCGCTGCGCGGCTTCAACTACGTGCTCACCAACGGCCATCCCTATTACCTCAAGGCGCCGTTCTATGGCTGGATCGGCGACAGCAAGATCTTCGGCATGCCGGTGAGCTTCCTGATCTTCCTCGCAGTGCTCTTGGCGCTCATCGCCTTCGTCAACGGAACCGTGCGCGGCGCTCGCTTCTACGCCATCGGCGGCAACGAGAAGGCGGCGCTCTATGCCGGCATCAAGACGCAGCGCTACGTACTGCTGGCCTACGTCATCAGCGGCCTCTGCGCCGCCATCGCCGGCATTGTCTTTACGGCGCGGCTGAAGTCTGTCGACGCACCGCTTGCCGCGGGTTACGAACTGACGGCCATCGCCATCGCCGTCATCGGCGGAACGGCGCTTTCAGGGGGCGTCGGGTCGCCATGGCGCACATTGCTCGGCAGCGTCGCCTTTGCCGCGGGTTTGAATCTGCTGGCGATCTGGGGCGTCGGCACCTGGTATCAGAACCTGGCGATCGGCATCGCACTCATCGCATCGGTCGGCCTGTCGAAGATGAGCCGCCAGAAGACACATCCATAATCAGGAGAGGCATTTCATGGGCGGACATTTAACGCTCGGCATCGACATCGGCACGACCAACGTCAAGGCGGCGATCCTCGATACCAATACCGGAAAGGTGGTGGCGTTCGGCTCGCAGGAGCATCCCTTGTTCCATCCGTTCCCGGGATGGGCGGAGCAGGAAGCCTCGAACTATTGGGGGGCGGTCGTATCGGCTGTCAGGCAGTGCCTGGAGCAAGGCCGGTTTTCCGACGACATCGCCGCGATCGCACTGTCCGGCCTGGTCGGCGTGACGCTGCCGGTCAGCGATCAGGGCAAGCCGCTGCGCCCGGCGATGATATGGATGGATTCCCGTTCGGAAGAAGAATGCGAGGATATCCGCCGCAGCGTCGGCGAGGCGACCATCAACAAGAACAACGGCAACCGCGTCGCCCCTTGGTTCATCGACCCCAAGGCGTTGTGGATCAAGAAACACGAGCCCCACATCTTCAACGCGACACACAAATTCCTGTCGCCGTCGGGTTACTGCACCTACCGCATGTGCGGCAACTTCACGATGAACACCGGTGACGCCGGCCTGGCCTATGCCTACGAGTACCAGAAGGAACGTTGGAACGAATCCATCGCTACGGCGATCGGCATCCCGCTGGAGAAATTCCCCCGGCTGTACAGGTCACATGAGGTGGTGGGCGAAGTCACTAGACAGGCGGCTGAGGAGACCGGACTGCGTCCCGGCACCATCGTGGCGGCAGGCGGCACCGACATCAGCTCGGCGGCACTGGGCGTTGGTGTGACCAAGGCCGGCGAAGCCTATTATTCGATGGGCACTGGCTCGAACCTCGGCATCATGATCCCGACCGAGCAGGACGTCCACGAATATCGCATCCTGAAATGGCCGCACGTACTGCCCGGCCTGACCATGTTCGACGGGCCGATGGCCTTCACCGGCGCATCGTTGAAATGGTTTCGCGACCAGTTCGGCGATTCCGAGTTCCGGCTGGCCGAGCGCATGGGCCACAACGTCTTCGACCTTTTCACCGAGCAGGCCAAGCATGTGCCCGCCTGTTCCGACGGCCTGCTCTATTTGCCGTACCTCGGCAATACGCTGTCGCCGAACTGGAACAGCAACGCCGCGGGTGTCTTCTTCGGCGTACGCCCGACGACGACGCGCGCGCATTTCATCCGTTCGCTGATCGAAGGCGTTGCATTCGACCTGTATTCGAATGTGCGCATCGCCAATCAGGCCGGCGTGAACGTTGATGGGTTGATCCTGAACGGCGGCCCGACCAAGAGCCGCTTCTGGAACCAGATAACCGCGAGTGTCGTGAATCTGCCGCTGAAGGTGCCGGATATCGGCGAGGCGGCGCCTATCGGCGACGCCATCCTCGCGGGCGTTGCAGCCGGCATCTACAAGTCACCGATCGAGCCGCTCGAAAGCATCGTGCGTATCAAGGAGACAATCGACCCCGATCCGAAGCTGCACGAGCGCTACCACGACTTCTTCGAGGTCTGGTCCTCGATCTACCAGAATCTGCGTGGCGACATGGATCGTCACCGCGCCCTGCTCAATCGGTATCATTCGGGATGACGGCGATGAACGTCTCGCTGCTTGAGGTCCAGTCGATCCGCAAGGCGTTTCCCGGCGTGGTTGCGCTGGCCGACGTCACCTTCGACCTGAAGGCCGGGGAAGTGCATGCGCTGGTTGGGGAAAACGGCGCGGGCAAGTCGACGCTGCTGTCGGTCATGAACGGGCTGATCACGCCGGACAGCGGCGAGATCCGCATCGAGGGCCAGCCGGTCGTGTTAAGTGATCCGACAGTCGCGCTGGCCAACCGACTGTCTCTGGTCCACCAGGAACTGGTGCTGTGCCCGAACCTCAGCGTCGCCCAGAACATCTTCCTTGGTCGCGAGCCCGCGGCCCGCCTCGGCCGCAATAACCGGGCGGCGCTCAACCGGATGGCGCGGGAACTCCTCGATGAAATCCATGTCAGCCTCGATCCGTCGCGTCCGGTCTGTGAACTCAGCTTGAATGAGCAGCAGATAGTCGAGATCTGCCGTGCGCTGGCAAGCCGGCCGAAAGTGCTGGTTTTCGACGAGCCGACCGCCTCGCTGAACGACGATCAGGTCGGTCACCTGCTCGCCGTCATCCGCAAGTTGAAGGCAAGTGGCCTCGGCATCGTCTATGTCTCGCATCGGCTCGGCGAGGTGCTGGACATTGCCGATCGGGTGACCGTGCTGCGCGACGGCCGTGTCGTTGGTACGCGCGACGTTGCCGACCTCGACGAGACGGCGCTCGTCTCTATGATGGTTGGGCGCGAGCACAAGCCGGGCCAGACCGCTTACAAGGAGCGCCGGCAAGGTTCCGTCGCCCTGGAGGCCAAGGCGATCGGTAAGGCCGGGGTGTTTGACGACGTATCCCTTGAGGTACGTGCCGGCGAGATCGTCGGCATCGCCGGCCTGCTTGGCTGCCAGCGCGAAGCCGTCGCGCGTGCGATCTTCGGCGCCTCATCGATCGACCGCGGGGAAATTCGTGTGCACGGCAAGAAAGCGCCCCTTCGCTCGCCGCGCGATGCAATTGCTTCCGGCATCGCCTTCATGCCGGCCGACCGCAAGGGCGAGGGGCTGGTCCTGCCGATGAGCGTCGGCGACAATCTCGGGCTGACCATCCTGCGCCGCTTTGGCCGCCTCGGCTTCCTCAAGCGCCGGCAGAAGAATGCATCGGCCAACGATCTGGTGCGCAAGCTTGCCATCAAGGCCAGCAGCCTGTCGCAACTGGCTTCCCAGCTCTCGGGCGGGAACCAGCAGAAGATCGTCATCGGCAAATGGATCGCGCGCGGCGGCGATATCGTAATCGCCGAAGATCCGACCCGCGGCGTCGATGTCGGCGCGAAATTCGAGATCTGGCGTGCAATCCGGGGCCTAGCCGACGAAGGCAAGGCGGTACTGCTGCTCACCACGGAGCTGCAGGAAATGATGGACGCCTGCGATCGTATCCTGGTCATGAGCCGCGGTCGGATTACCGGGCATTTCCAACGCGAGGATTTTTCGGCCGAGGCGATAGCTCATTGCTTCGTTGCCTGAACGCAGGATCGATAACGGTATGGAAACAATGAATTTTCTATTTCCCGTCCGCGTCGGTAAGTGTCCTTCGACAACGAGCAATTTTAAGGAGGATCGGCATGCAGGGCGATAATTCTGCCAGCTATGCAGGTATCGGCGGCATCGGCAGCAAGATTTGGCCGCTGACAGGCCCCGAGATCATTTCGCGTGACAAGCTGAAGAGGCTTCGCACGCGCACCAACGGGCCGGGCCTGATCCGGCTCGCTGTGCACATCGGCGCACTGATCCTTGGTGCTCTGGCCGTCTATCTGTCGTCCTCGACGCCGTGGCTCCAGATACCGGCGATGTTCGTCTACGGCGTTGTTATCGTGCTGCTGTTTGCACCGCTGCACGAATGCTCGCACGGCACGGCCTTTCACTCGCGCTGGATCAATCACCTCATCGGCTTCGCCGTCGCCGCGTTTACCTTCCGGCCGTTTCTGTATTTCAAATACCGCCATGCCGCGCACCACACCTACACCCAGCATGAAGACCACGACCCTGACATCGTGCCGTTCCCGACCTCGCTGCGCGACTATTTCGGGCAGATACTCGGCCTATCCTTCTGGCCCAAGCTCGTCGGCGCTCTTTGGCGCGGCTCGACTGGGCGCTTTACCGAAGAAGAGCGCGGATTCTTGCCGGAATCCGTCTGGAAGCAGGTGATGTTGGAAATCCGGCTACTGGTCTTGGCCTATATCGCCATTGCCGCCTTCTCGATCTACTACGAAAGCACGATCGCGCTGATTTATTGGTTGATGCCCCGTGTCATGGGCGAACCGGTGCTACGCGCCATCCGCATGGCCGAGCATACCGGTGCGGAAGAAAGCCCTAATCTGCTCGCCAACACTCGCACCACCCTGGCGAATCCGGTCCTGCGGATGCTCTATTGGAACATGCCGTTCCATGCCGAGCACCACTTGGCCTCGTCTGTGCCGTTCCACGCGCTCGGCAAGCTTCACAGCGAGGTTTCGCCGCATCTGCAATGCGTCAGCAAGGGATACATTCAGGTGCATCGCGAGATAATCCGCGAAGTGCTGAAGAATGATCGTCCCGGCGCCGCACCGGCCGGCCAGGGAGCCTGATCGGCCGTGGCTGGTTTGGGAAGAACGGCCGGCGTAGTGATCGTCGGCGCGGGACATGCCGGGGGCCGTACCGCCGAGCGATTGCGGCACGGTGGTTTCGTTGGCCCGATCGATGTGGTCGGGATCGAACGCGAACTGCCATATGAGCGCCCGCCGCTGTCGAAAAGCGTGCTGACCGCGGCTGAGGTTCCGGCGAATGCCTATCTTCTGCCGCCGGCCCGCTGGAACGAGTTCGGTGTCAGGTTTCACCTTGGCGCCGAGGCGATCAGCATCGACCGGCGTGCCAAGGCGGTTATGCTGGCCGACGGCGGCGGACTGCCGTACCGCAAGCTTGTGCTTGCGACCGGGCTCTCGCCGCGCCGCATCGAATCCGTGGAGCCCGTCGCGGACCGGGTCGTCTATCTGCGCTCGTTTCAGGACGCGCTTGGCTTGCGCGACCGCATCCTGCCCGGCTCTTCGGTGGTGCTGGTGGGGGCAGGGCTCATTGGTTTGGAAGTCGCGGCAAGCGCGGTGAAGCGCGGTGCGACTGTCACGGTGCTGGAAGCGGCGGATCGCCCCCTGAGCAGGCTGCTCCCGCCTTACATGTCACGGTGGCTCGCGGACGTTCATCGGCAGGCAGGCGTCAGGATCCTCTGTGGCCGGCAGGTCGTCGCTTCCGAGCCGTCGGGCGGCGCGGCATTGCTCCGCCTGAACGATGCCACCCAGATCAAGGCCGATCTCGTCCTTGTCGGCATCGGTGGAACGCCGAACGACCAGCTTGCCCACGACGCCGGGCTGAACGTCGACAACGGCATCGTGGTCAACGAGTTCGGCCAGACCAGCGATCCCGACATTTTTGCTGCCGGCGACGTCGCTTCGCATGAAAACCGGCTGTTCGGCCGGCGTTGGCGGCTTGAATCCTGGAAAAATGCCGAGGACCAGGGCGGCATCGTCGCCGCACATATCTGCGGCAGCCCGGCGCCGTATGACGAGGTGCCGTGGTTCTGGACCGACCAGTTCGACCTGAACATCCAGGTCGCCGGGATTCCCGGCGAGCGGGAGCCGGCCTATGAACGGGGCAGGCCAGGCGACCGAGCCTATCTCGCCTACTTTTCCGATGAGGAGCGTCTCGTCGGCGCTATCGGCATCGCATGCGGACGTGACATCCGCATCGCTCGCGAGACGATCAAGGCCGGCGGCCGACTGAACCCTGCCGAACTCGCCGCGAAGGGGCTTGCGGCATCTGGCCCCGCCCAGCTCGAAAGGCGGGTATTGTGATACGTTCTCCTGCCGCGATTTGTTTCGAGCCGAACAAGCCATTGGTCGTCGAAGAGATCCAGGTGGCGCCGCCCGGCCATTGTGAAGCACTGGTCGAGATTGTCGCTTCCGGCCTTTGCCACACCGACCTGACCGCGCTGGACGGAGTCAATGCGACCTGTGTCTATCCATTAATTCCGGGCCATGAGGGCGCGGGCCGCGTGATCGAGGTGGGTGAGGGGGTTTTGGACCTGAAACCCGGCGACCATGTCATCCCGCTCTACGGACCCGAATGCATGCATTGCCGCATGTGCCGCAGCGGCCGTACAAATCTCTGCTGGACGATCAAGCCGACGCGCGACAGGGGCGTTATGCCGAACGGCACGTCGCGTTTCACGTTCGAAACCGAGCCCGTACATCATTTCATGGGAACATCGACGCTGTCTCGCTACACGGTCGTGCCTGAGATCGCGCTGGCCAAGATACGGCCGGATGCGCCGCTCGAGAAAATCTGCCTGTTTGGCTGCGGCGTCACCACTGGCGTGGGCACCGCGCTGGCCGAGATTCGCGAAGGCGACACCGTCGCCGTTTTCGGCCTCGGCGGCATCGGCATCAATGTCGTGCAGGGTGCGCGGTTGGCGGGTGCCAAGACCATCATCGGCATCGATGTCACCGATCGCAAGAATGCGCTTGCCCGAGCCTATGGCATGACCGACTTCGTCAATGCCGGCCGGGAAGGTGAAAAGCTCGTCCGAGCGATCCGCGACTTGACCGACGGCGGCGTCGATGTGGCTTTCGAATGCACCGGCATTGTCTCGGTCATGCGCCAGGCTTTCGACTGCTGCCAGCCGGCCTGGGGTACGGCAGTGCTGCTCGGGGTCGAGCCTCCCGGTGCGGAACTGGGCTTTCCGCCGGTCGGCGTCCGCTACGGCAGGAGCATCCGCGGCGGCTATTTCGGCGGCGTCAAGGGCCGCAGCGGGCTCGGCCGGCTGATCGACTTCTACATGGCAGGTCGGCTGGATCTGGACCGGCAGATTACCCACACGCTTACACTCGATGAGGTCAATCACGGCTTCGACCTGATGCGGGCGGGAGCGTCTGTTCGCAGCGTCGTCCGCTTCGAGTGACCAGCGTGGGGCTTGCCAACGAAGCCGGCTACGTCTTTCGCGACCGTTATCCGGAGCGGGAGCATGTCTATCGCCGGTTCGACGAGGTGAGCGCCGCAGCGCGCGCTTCGCTTTCATGCCGCCGCAACGTGCCTTACGGCGCGCATCGCCGCCAGGTGTTCGACCTGTTTCCAGCAGGTGACAGCGCGCCGCTGGTCATCTTTGTCCATGGCGGCTACTGGCAGAGCCTCGACAAGGATCGCTATTCGTTCGTCGCCGCGGCGCTCGTGCCGCGTGGTTTCTCGGTGGCCCTGCTGAACTACCCGCTTGCGCCGGCCGCGAGCCTCGAGGCGATCGTCGAAAGCGTCTGCGGCTGCCCGCCCGCAGTCCTGGAGGCGCTCGGGACCCCGCCGCCGTTCTGGATCGCGACCGGCCATTCGGCGGGAGGGCATCTCGCTGCGATGCTGGCAATGACGAGCGGGACCGGTAATGTGGCGCTCGCGGCCTGCGCGCCGATCAGCGGCATCTTCGACCTCGAGCCGCTGGTGAAAACGTCGGTCAACGCGGCTCTCGAGCTGGATCACGAGCGCACTGCCAAACTCAGCCCAATACGCCGCCCGCCGATATCCTGTCCGTTGACGGCTTTTGTCGGGGCCGACGAAACATCGGACTTTGCGGGGCAGTCCCGACAGTTCGTCGGGCATTGGCGTGCATCCGGGCGGCATGCCGAACTGGTTTCGCTGCGGGACAAAAACCACTACACGGTCCTATGCGATCTGCTGGAGGAGCGGTCGGAAATAGCCGAAGGGATCACGCGGGCGGCGCAAGCCTTCCGCGGGGAGGAGAAACGGGTTGAGTGGCTCTAACAAGCTGCATTTCGTCAATTTCAGCCAGCTACGTTCATTTTATGCGGTCGGGCGCGAACTGAGTTTCACCAAGGCGGCCGACCTGCTGTGTGTGGGCCAGCCGACGGTAACGACGCAGGTGAAGGCGCTGGAGGAGACATACGACGTTCAGCTTTTCCTGCGTTCGCCGCGCGGCCTGAAGCTCACCGACGCAGGCGAAGCGCTGCTTGTCGTCGCCCGCCAGATCTTCTCGCTGGAGGAACAGGCGGTCGGTATTCTGCAGGCCGAGGGCAACCAGATATCGGGAAAGCTGCGCGTCGGTACCGTCGGCCCGTTCTTCGTCATGGAACTGCTCCGTGCCTTCCACGCGAAATACCCGCTGATGCAGGTCTTCCTCGAGAGCGGCAATTCCGACGTCATCTATAACAAATTGCTGAACTATGAGGTCGACGTCGCCATTATCGGCCGCGACTATGACGATCCGCGCCTCGATCTGATCCAGCTTGGCCGCCATGAAGTGATCGTCTTTGTACATCGCGACCACCCATGGGGTGGACGCCAACAGATCGATCTCGAGGAACTGGACGGGCAGCGCCTAATCTTCCGCGAGCCGGGCTCGATGACCCGGCGCGCACTGGAAGAGGTGCTCGACAAGCATCGCGTACGGCCCAATGTGGTGATGGAAATTCCACGCGACGGCGTTCGTGAAGCTGTCGCCGCCGGCCTTGGCGCTGGCATTGTTTCTAAGACCGAGTACCTTCCCGATGACCGTTTGACGGCGCTTCCGATCTCGGATCACAAGCCGTTCACGCAATCCTTCGCGGCGTGCCTGAAGGTCCGCCAAACATTGCGACCCATAGAGGCGTTCATGAAATTGGTCAGAGATCATTAGATGGCAGCCACTTCTCGCTAGCTCTTTTGACTTTGTCGCCCCTTTGCGGCGGCCACCACGAAGGCGGAAATCGGCCATCCCGTGCAGAGTTCTCCGCGCTCGCCGCTCGCCTCGAAGGCCTGGATGGGCGACCAACGTTCGATGTCATCTCGGACCGAAGTACTGCTTCGCAATTTCAGGTGTCCAGACGACGTCTGCTCTGCAACGAAATCGGAAAACGTCCGTCGTGCTCGTGCATGGCGCGCTGTTGACCGAGAGCGGGTTCAAGGTGAGCGACATCGGCGCCGTCGGGACCATGAACCTAAACTATGTTCGCGCAACTACGGACAAGATCCAGCCAGCTTGATCGCGCCATCCTACGGCCATCGGGTCTGGCTGTCCGGCGTTGGCCAGCGCCGCTGCTGTGTCAGCTTATTGGACATCGGAGGCCTCCTGCTCACCGCCGGCGCGCCTGGTTCCGGGAGGCACTGCCCGGGTTTGACCCCTTCGGTGGCGGAACGGCCGGTAGTTTCCGAGCTTGGTGCGTGAGGAATATTTGCCGTCCGCGAGGCCAAGCGGCTTCTGGTCGCCTGCCCCGGGCAGCGCTTCGGCAGGTTCGGGAGCGACCGTCGGCGGCGTGGCGGTCGGCTCGGCGATGGGTACCGAGGATGGGACTGCTGGCGCTCCACTGATCAGGGCCTGACGCCGCTTGGCCACGGCCTCAGCCGCTGCCCTTATCGGGTCGTCCTCGGTGTGGACGTAGCGCATGAACATCGTCACGGTCTTATGCGCGGTCAGCGCCATACCGACCTTCACCGGCACGCCGGAATTGGCGATGTCGGTTGCCGAGCGGAGGCGGATGCCGTGCGTGCCGATGGGCGGCAGGCCGGCTCGCTCAAGGATGCGCTTCCAGCCGTGATAGTAGGTGTGCTTCGACATCGGGAGGTTTGGATCGAAGATTGACGGGCAGACGAAAGGCGAGGCCTCGAACCGAGGGGCCGTCTCGAACAGGCGGGCCGCCTCCGCACTCATTGGCTTGGACATGCCGCCGGTCTTGCTGTCTGGCCATTCGATACGGCGGCTGTCGAGATCAACCCAAGCCCATTCGAGTTGCAGGATATCCGACATCCGAGCAGCAAACTCGAACTGGAGCCGGATGGCGAGGAGAATGAATGGGTGCTCCAGGCCCTCGGCTTCGGCCTTGTCTAGGTACTGATAGAGGCGCTTCAGCTCTGCATCCGTGATCAGCCGGGTCTTTCCCCGTTCCGGAAACTTCGGGATGTGGCGGCACGGGTTGGACCCGTCGGGCCGCATGCCCCAGACCTCGGCCATGTTGAACATCTTACGCACCGCAGCCAGAACACGGTTTGCGTTTGTCGGGGTCCTCGACATCTTCTTCATGGGCATATCCGGCCTCTCAAAATCGAGTTCCGCAAGGAGTGCTGGTTCGATCCCGGCTAGGGGCACCATCCTTCGCTCTTCGAGCTTCGGATGGCAGGCCATCCTTCCTGAGCTTCGGTGACAGGCCACCCTTACGAGCTTCGTGGCAGGGCACCTAAAGGCATTCTACCGCATATTCCCCGGGTGCCCTTGTGAGTACCGCCCGGGCTGCGGCCACACTGTCAGGCCGTGCGGTTCAGCGCCTCATATCGGCCCTTGAGGTAAACTTTGCCGCTGCCTTGAAGCGGACATTATGCCGCTAGCGAGATGCACGAAGGGGACCGAACAATCCTGACAAGAATGCGCGAACCGGCATGTTACGGTCTGATGGCGCTACGCCGCCGTTTCGATAGCTCTCGAAGCAGATGGAGAGTTCGCCATGTCCAGGATAAATCGCCGCGCCTTGCTCCTCCACTCTGGCAGCGCAGTCGTCGCCTCAACGGTTACGGCAACTGCACTCGGCAGAGATTCTCCGGGCCAGGATCCAGAACCGTCTAATGAATTGCGAGCGCTGATCGACGTGCACAAGACAGCATACTCGTCCTTCGACGAAGTCTTGCACAAAGTAGGCGGCAGCAAATGCGGCGCCGCCATAGCCAGCCGGGAGGAGGAGAGGGCGCTGCTCGCCATCTGCAGCTTTGCTGCGGTTTGTGACGGGGATCGCCTTGCCAAGGCCCGATATCTTCTAGAGATCGAGGCGCGAGGCGAACTGGACCTCGCGGAGCATATGCGGGCTGTTCTCCGATCGTCGATCTGGACGGGATGATACGACCAGCGGTTTAATGTCTGGCACGCGCCTCATACTGGCTACTAGAGGCCTGTACACGTCACAGCACAACTTCGATAACTCGCTTGGCACCGATGGGAACTTGTCGGCGACGGCAGCTGCCCATCCACCGTCAGGCGATTGTTCGGCAGCTTGGTCGGCGGCAAGCCCACCGGCCCATTCCTGTGCGCTAAAGCACTACCTCGACGCTACTTCCCGTCGTTGCGTCGAATACATGCATGTTTTCCGGCGCGATGGTCAGATGCGTCTGCTGGCCTGTCTCCAGCATTATCCGATGCGGCACAGTCACGATCACTGGCGCGCCCGCGAGTTTGCAGGCGAGGTAGGACGTCGCGCCCGTGGACTCGCAGGTCTCGACCGTGGCGCGGATTGAATTGGAGGCAGCGTTGTCCGCAATCGCGATGTGTTCGGGGCGCAGACCGAGCTTGGCGCGGGCGACCACCGATTTAGCATTTGGCACGTCGATGCGCTGTCCATCGGCCAATGCGAAGACGCCTTGCGCAAGTTGGCCCTCGAGCAGGTTCATCGCCGGCGACCCGATAATGGTCGCGACAAACTCGTTGCGGGGGCGGTCATAGAGTTCCAGCGGCGGGCCAGCCTGTTCCACAACGCCGTTGCGCATAACGACTATCCGGTCGGCCATTGTCATGGCTTCCACCTGATCGTGTGTGACGTAGATCGAGGTGATGCCGAGGCGCTTGTGCAAGGCCCGAATCTCGGCTCGCATCTGCACGCGCAACGCGGCATCGAGATTGGACAGCGGCTCGTCGAACAAGAAGACGGAAGGCTTGCGCACGATCGCGCGCCCCATCGCCACGCGCTGGCGCTGGCCACCGGAAAGCTGGCGTGGATAGCGGTCGAGATAGTCCGTCAGCCCAAGTATTCTTGCCGCGTCCGACACGCCTGTGGCGATCTCGTCGGCACTGCCGCCGCGCAGCTTCAGCGAGAACGCCATGTTCTGGCGCACAGTCATGTGCGGATAGAGTGCGTAGTTCTGGAACACCATCGCCGCGCCGCGTTCTTTGGGATCCAGATTGTTGACGACGCGTCCGCCAATGGAGATCGTCCCACCACTGATCGCTTCGAGCCCCGCTATGCAGCGCAACAGCGTTGACTTGCCGCAGCCGGAAGGGCCGACCAGGGCCATGAATTCGCCTTCACGCGCTTCCACGCTGACATTGTGCAGGACGCCGACAGAACCGAACGATTTCGAAAGGTTCTGGACGATAACGCCCGTCACTGTGCTGCCTCGGGCAGAATTGCGGTCGCCATTTCAGGCAAGGTCTGGCCGCCATCGACGACGATGCTTTGCCCGGTGATGTAGGAAGCCTCGTCGGACGCAAGGAACCGCACGGCGTGCGCTACATCATGCGGTGTGCCGAGCCGTCGCAGAGGCACTGCGGCGCGCTGCGCGTCGACGAAACTTTGCGGTTGATGCTCCACCACGCCCTCGGTCAGGATATTGCCTGGCTCCACGGCGTTCAACGTAACATTCCAAGGCGCAAATTCGAGCGCGGCCGTGCGCATGAAGCCCAGAACGCCCGCCTTGCTCGCCGCGTAGTGGGCATAACCCGGCGACGACACGCGCGTGCCCGTGATCGACGAGAGGAATATGACCCGGCCACTGCGCTGCCTTTGGAAATAAGGCAGGCAGGTCTTGGCAAGCAGGAAGGCGCCCCTCAAATTGACAGCCATCACGTCGTCCCATTCGAAGGGCGAGATCGCGGCGATTGGCGTATTGGGATAGATCGCGGCATTGGCGACGGCGATGTCGATGCGCCCCATTTCCGCGTGAATAGCGGCCACCGTCTGCGAGACTTGCGCCTCCTCCCGCGTATCCATGTGCCGGTAGGACGCAAGATAGCCGGCCTGGCGCAGCTTGTCGGCGGCGCATTCTCCGTCCTCGTCCATGATACCGGTCAGCAGCGCATGCGCGCCTGCGTGTGCCAGCTCGGCCGCGATGCCGAGGCCGATGCCGCGCTGGGCGCCGGTGACAAGCGCGACCTTGCCTGTCAGGTCGAAGGCGCTCATGCGGCTGCCCTGGCATAGGCGGGCAACAGGTCACCATGCGCCGTGACCAGCGCGTCCACCAGCGCCTCTATCTCGGCTAGCGATAGCTCGGCGGCGGTGTGTGGGTCCATCGCGGCGGCGTGGTAGATGTGCTCGCGCTTGCCGCTGATCGCCGCCGTGACCGCCAGTTCCTGCACATTGATGTTGCTGCGCATGATGGCCGCGAGCTGCACCGGGATGCGCCCGACCCGAATGGGCTGGATCCCGTTGCGGTCGACGTGACAGGCAACTTCCACGGCCGCGTTTGGCGGCAGGTTTTCGATCAAGCCGTTGTTGCGCACGTTGCCATAGATGAGGCTCGGCTGCCCGGTCACACAGGAATGGATGATCGCCGCCGCATATTCCCGGCTGGGCGTGACCTCGATAGGCCGGCTGTCGTCTTCCAACTCGTGGCGCAATTCGTGCCATTCGGCGATTTGGCGCTCGCAACGCGTGATGTATTCGTCGAGCGGTAGCCGGAACTGCTTCAACAGGTCTTCGCGCCCGCGCTTGATGAACCACGGCGTGTACTCCGAAAAATGGATCGAGCTTTCAGTGACGAAATGGCCGAACCGTTTCATGACCTCGAAGCGCACCGCATCGTCAGGCGGGAATGTCGCGTCGCGCGCGATCTTTTGCAGCCTGGGATAGAGATCCTCGCGCCCGCCATTGGCGAGCCGCTTTTCGAACTTGAGGAAGAAGGCGACGTGGTTGAGCCCGGCGCATTGATAGTCGATATCGGCAGGGTCTTCGCCCAGCACGCGCGCCAGAAACTGCGATGTGTCCTGCACCGAATGGCAAAGGCCGACATAGCGAATGTCCGGATAGGACTCGGCCATCGCCCAACTGATCATCGCCATCGGGTTCACGTAGTTCATCATCAGCGCCTGCGGGCAGTAGCGGCGCATGTCATCGGCGATCTGGAAGATCACGGGGATGGTGCGAAGGGCGCGGAAGATACCGCCGATGCCAAGCGTATCGGCAATAGTCTGTCTCAAGCCAAGGGTCTTGGGAACCTCAAAGTCGGTAACGGTTGCCGGCTTGTAGCCGCCCACCTGCATCATCAGGATCACGAAATCCGCGTCCTTCAGGGCGGCGGCGCGATCGACGGTGCACACCAACTTCACACGGTCCGCGATGCCGAGCGCCTGACAGATGCGGCGCGTCATCACTTCGGAGGTGGTTAGGCGATCGGGGTCGATATCCTGAAGCGCGATCTCGCAATGCGCGAGGTCCTTGTTGGACAGGACATCGCTCAGGATATTGCGGGCGAATACGGTGCTACCAGCGCCGATAAGGCAGATCTTCGTCACTGCGGCCATCCATTCAATGGGTCAACGTCGACAGGTGTGGAAAATCCATTGCCATGTGAAACCAGAAAATGCTTGCTTGATTGACGGTGTTTTTTCCGGTTTCTAAGTGATCTCACCGGGAACCCGGCAAGTGAACCAGCCTAGACCGAGGAGGCAGCCACGCGTCAGCTCGATCCGCATGAGACCGGAAACCGTTTCCTGAAGCCGGATGAATTCCTGGCTGAAACCCACGTCGTGGAGCCCATGCCCGCGGCTCACTGGCATGACCATGTGGAACTCAACGTCATCACGCGCGGCGGCATGACCTATCTGATCAACGGCAAGCAGATCAGGTTGCAGGAGAGCGCCATCTATTGCTTCTGGGCCGCATCTCCACATCAGGTCGTTGCTGCCCTCGACGGCACGGAACTCGTTTGCGTCTACGTGCCCTTTGCCGATCTGTTGTCGCTCGCCGTTTCCAGCGATTTCAAGAACGACCTGATGGCGGGTCACGTTCTGACAGCATCGTCGGTCGACCCGGCAGATACACTGATGGTCAGGCGCTGGGCGCGCGATTGGGACGTGACCACCGAACAGATGGCTGACCTGTTGCGCGACGAAGTTCGCCTGCGCGTTCGCCGGCTGGCAGTCGACCAGCGGCGGGCGGATGTCGCCGAGGGCGCTTTCGAGGGTGAGCACAGGCGCAGCGCGACGCAGGTCGCCGACCGTCGGGTGATCGGCCGCGTGCAGCAGATGACCACTTTCATCAACAGTGATTTCGCCAAGCCGATCAGCGTCACGGATGTGGCTCGCATTGGCGGACTTCATCCAACCAACGCTACCGCGATGTTCCAGAAGGTTCTCGGGCAATCCATCGCTCAATATCTGCGCCAGCGACGGCTCAATCATGCGCTGAAGCTATTGGCGGGCACCGACATGGCGATCATCGAGGTTGCGTTCGAGAGCGGGCACGGCTCGCTCAGCCGCTTCTACGATGCTTTCCAGCGCCAAGTGCACTGTACGCCCAAGGACTATCGGCGACGCTTCCGCGCCTAGCAACGGCAATGAGCCGACTAGCGGCTCATTGCGCTTAAAAAGCTGAAAACTTGCGATGAAACCGGCAAGAATATCAGGTTTTCCAGCGATAGCGTCCATATCTACCGCCTCGGCGGGGGCGTGAGGAGAACCAAGTAGAAGGACAATTTCGCCCGTTCAACAAAGACACGGAGAGAAAATCATGCGCCTGCCAAAATCGGAACTGATCCTTGCCTTCACTGCCATTTTGATGACCTCGGCCAGCGGGATCGCATTGGCTGAGGACGCCAAGCCCTTCGCCGGCCAGTCGATCTCAGTGCTGCTTCCATCGCCGCAGGATGCGAATATGGCGGCAGACTTCGAGAAGGCCACCGGCATCAAGCTCGACCTCCAGACGGCCTCCTGGGACGATGTGTCGGTGAAGGTTTCGACCGCCTTGTTGGCCGGCACCGCGCCTGCGGACGTGACCGAGTTCGACTGGTCCTGGACCGGCCAGTTTTCAGCCACCGGCTGGTACACACCGCTCAACGACACGATCGACGCCGCGACATTGGAGGATATCAAGGGCTCCACCATCTTCACGGTCAACAGCCAAGTTCTGGCCATTCCCTACACCAACGATTTCCGCGTCATGCTGATCAACAAGAAGCATTTCGACGATGCCGGCGTGAAAGCCATTCCGAAGACGCTGGACGAGTTAGTGGCAGCGGCCAAGGCGATCAAAGCCAAGGGCAACGTCAAATATCCGATCGGCCTGCCGCTCTCCCCAACCGAGGGCGCTTCCACCAGTTGGTATCTGCTTACGAAGGCTTTCGGCGGCGATCTCTTCGACAAGGAAATGAAGCCGCAATTCGTCTCGCCGGACTCTGCCGGCTACAAGGCGATGGCGTTCGAACTGATGCTTTTGAAGGAAGGGCTGGTCGATCCGTCCGCGACTGTCCTGAAGGACAGCGAAATCAATGAAACGCTCTTTGCCAAGGGCCTGACCAGCATCATGATCAGCGGCGAGCCTGGCCGCCTGGGGCAGTTCAACGATCCCGCACAGTCGACGGTCGGCGGCCAGGTCCAGGCGATCCCGGTGGCCACCATCTCAGGCAAGACGCGTAGCTTCGGCCTGCTGGAAGGGCTGGGAATTCCAAAGAATGCCCAGAACCCGGAAGCGGCCAAGGAGTTCATCAAGTGGATGACCTCCAAGGAATATCAAATCCACAATTATGGAAACGGCGTTCTGCCGACGCGGACATCCGCACTGGCCGAGTTGCAGAATGCAGGCAAGCTGGTCAGCGGCGAAGCGCTTGTCGAACAAGCGCCAACAGTCGAAGCGCTGTTCCCGTCGGGCGCGCCGACCTGGTATCCTCAATTCTCGCTTGCCGTTAACACCTCGATCAACAGCGCCGCCAAGGGCGAAATCACGGTGGACCAGGCCGTGCAGCGCATCGCACAGGCTGTGACCGAAGCAATGAAGCAGTGACGTCGCAAGCAGATCTCATCCTCCCGCGGCACGGTCATGACGCCGGCCGCAACACCGGCGTCATGACCGCCTTCCTCTTGGTGTTGCCCATTCTGCTGACGATGGGCGGGCTGGTCTTCTATCCTCTCGTCAGTACCGGTTGGGACAGTCTGCACCGCGTTAACCCGATGCAGCCGGGAACGCCCTTCATCGGCCTTTCGAACTACACCCGCATGCTGGACGACAGGGAAGTTACGCAGTCCTGGCTGAATACATTCAAATATGTCGGCATCGCAGTCGCTGCCGAGACGGTGCTTGGCGTTCTGGCAGCCGCGCTGATCAACCAATTGAAGCGAGGCCGCCGTTGGGTGCTGGCTGCCATTGTGCTTCCATGGGCAATGCCTGGCGTGGTGAGCGGCGTCATCTGGCAATGGATATTCTCGCCCGGCCCCGGGCTGCTCAACGGCCTGCTGGTGATGCTGGGTTTCGACTACGATGGTCACCTTTGGTTCAACGACGCGACCAGCGCCATGCTGGCTGTCTCGACCGTGCATGTCTGGCGCATGATGCCGCTGACCATCGTCATCGTGCTGGCCGCGATGCAGAGCATCCCGTCGGAACTGTACGAGGCAGCGCGGATGGACGGCGCAACGCGTCTCGGCATGTTCCGTTCGATCACCTTGCCGTTGACGCGTGGCGCAATTGCCGTGGCGATGACCAACGCCACCGTGCAGGCATTCAACCTTTTCGACGAAGCGATCGTGCTGGCGCGCAACAGTGTCGAGACGCGGCCGATCCTGCTGCAGATCTACCTTGAAGCGTTCAAGAAGTTCAATTTCTCCTACGGCATGGCGCTGTCACTGATGGTCACTCTCGTGTCGCTCGCCATCTCGCTGGGCTACGTGCTACGCATCCACCGCAATACGAGGCTCGACTGATGACCGAGCCTTGGTATAGCCGCCTGTTGGTCTGGGTAGGGATCACGCTGCTGCTTCTATGGTCGCTGCTGCCGATCTACTGGACACTTGCCTCAAGCCTGACACCAACTATCGAATTCAACGCCCGGCCGATCCACCTGTTTCCACAGGCCCCGACGCTTGAGCATTATTTCCGCCTTCTCGGCGTGGTGAACGAGCGCATTGGCGGCGTCGATGTGGCCGGCGATTTCCGCCTTGCCCTGTTCAACAGCGTGGTGACCTCCAGCGTAGCCACTGTGATCTGCGTATTAATGTCGCTGCTTGGCGCATACGCCTTTGCTCGGCTCGAATTCCCCGGCCGCGACCTGTTGTTCTTCGCGGTCGTGGCGACGATGGCGGTGCCGGGTTATGCCGTGCTCATCCCGCTATTCCGACTGATGGTGTCGCTTCGCCAGATCGACGCCTATCTCGGCGTAACGCTGATCTATGTGTCGGCGTTCCTGCCGCTTAGCCTGTGGCTGCTGAAGGGTGTGATGGACACACTGCCGCGCTCGCTGGAAGAAGCGGCGCGAATGGATGGCGCGAGCCATCTGCGCATCATCTTCTCGATCATCGCGCCTATCGCCGCGCCCGGTCTGACCGCGGCGGCGATCCTCACCTTCCTCGGCGCGTGGGGGCAATACGTCGTGCCGCTGGTCTTCTCGCCCAAGAATGCAAAGCCGCTGACCGTTCTCATTCCCGAATTCGCCGGCAAGAACTTCGTCGACTATGGGCTCATAATGGCCGGCGGCTCGATCGCCATCGTCGTGCCTTGCCTCCTGGTGGTCTTCCTCAATAGGTATCTGATTGCGGGGCTTCTGGCAGGCTCAACGAAGTAAGGCGCTAACAGGCCAGAGGCCACGCTCGGCGGCCAGTTCAGCAGGCTAAAGCCGATCGACGCGAGCAATGCGCCTGAAATCGGTCGAGAGTTGAGCCTTGCCGCTGACCCAAAGCTGCCGTTCGTCGGAGTATGACGTCAGTAGGCGGCGTGGCCAAGAGCATGCCCAGTTCTCCCAGCCTAAAACTGCGCTGAGATTCAGCCTCATCGCTCCAGGCAGATCGCCACGCCCTGGCCGCCGCCGATGCACAGTGAGGCCAGGCCCTTGCGGGCCTTGCGCCTCGTCATCTCGTGGAGCAGCGTCACCACGATACGGCAGCCGGATCCGGCCAGCGGATGGCCGAGTGCGATGGCGCCGCCGCCGATGTTGATGATCTCCTCGTTCCAGCCCATCTCGCGGTTGACCGCAATGGCCTGTGCGGCGAAGGCTTCGTTGATCTCCATGACGTCAAGCTCGGACGCCTGCCAGCCGGCCTTCTCCAGAGCCAGGCGCGAGGCCGCGACGGGTCCCAGTCCCATGTCCATCGGCTCGACGCCGGCGGAGGCATAGGAAGCGATGCGGGCGAGAGGCGTCAGGCCGAGTTCCTTCACCCGCGCCTCCGACATCACCAGTACGGCCGCCGCGCCGTCGTTGAGACCGGAGGAGTTGCCGGCCGTGATCGTTCCCGCCGGATCGAAGACCGGCTTCAGCCGGGCAAGTCCTTCGAGGCTGGTCGCGGGGTTTGGATGCTCGTCACGGTCGATGATGACAGCGCCTTGCCTGGTCTTTATCGAGACGGGGACGATCTCATCGTCGAACCTTCCCGAGCGGATGGCGGCGTCGGCTTTCTCTTGCGAGCGCAGCGCGAAACGGTCCTGTTCCTCGCGGGTGATCTGGTAGCGCTGCGCCAGCGCTTCGGCGGTTACGCCCATATGGACCTGATGGAAGGCGTCCCATAGCCCGTCGGTGATCATGGAATCTTTGACGATACGGTCGCCCATGCGAATGCCGCCGCGGACACCGTGGATGAAGTGCGGCGCCGAGGTCATCGAATCCTGTCCGCCGGCGATCACGCAATCGGCGTCGCCGCAGCGAATGGCCTGCGCGGCGAGATGGATCGACTTCTGGCCGGCGCCGCACACTTTGTTGACGGTCATGGCGGGGACGCTGACCGGCAGACCGGCCTTGAGCGCGGCCTGCCTAGCCGGGTTCTGCCCGGCGCCGCCGGTCAGCACCTGGCCCATGATCACCTCGCTGAGGGCATCGGGCGCCAACTGCGTGTCGGCAAGCATCGCCGCTATGAGCTGTCCGCCCAGCTCCGCCGCCGAAAGGTCGGAAAACGCGCCGTTCAGCTTGCCGATGGGCGTCCGCTTGGCGGCAATGATATGCACGGCATCCATGGTCTGTTGCTCCGGAAGTGCGGTTCGCTTGGACGCGATCGCCGCTTGACATTCTGGTTATAACCAATAATCATAAAACGCATCGGCAGGCAAGGTCGCGGCATCGAGCCGGGCCTGCGTTGCGGGAGGAAATCCATGTCATCCGTGCTTTGGACGCCGGCGCCGGCCGCGTTCCAATCGTCCAACCTTGCGCGCTTTTCGATAGCCAACGGCTTCGACCCGCGCGACTACGAGACGCTGCATCGCTGGTCCATCGGTGATCCCGGCGCATTCTGGCGCACGGTGTGGGATTTCGCCGAGGTCATCGGCGAACCCGGCGCCATCTCCTTCCTGCGCGACGACAATGCGCCGATGACCGGGAGCCGCTTCCTGCCGGAAGCAACGCTCAATCTCGCGGAAAACCTGCTGCGCGGCGGCGATGAGGCAAAAGTCGCAGTCATCGAGGCCGACGAGAGTGGCCATTACCGTTCGATCACGCTTGGCGAATTGCGCCGGCTCGTTGCCCGGACGGCGCATGGCCTGCGCGCGGCCGGTGTCGGCAAGGGCGATTGCGTCGGCGGCATCCTGCCCAATCGTGTCGAAGGTCTCGTTGCGCTCCTGGCGGCACTGTCGATCGGCGCCGTCTGGTCGTCCTGCTCGCCGGATTTCGGCGCCGCTGCAATCGTCGACCGTCTCGGCCAGATCGGCGTCAAGGTGCTCTTCGCGGCATCGCGCTACCGCTATGCGGGCAGGGAGCACGACATCTCGGACCGACTGGCCGAGATCATCGCGGCGATGCCGACGATCAGCGTGCTGGTGCTGACCGGTGACGGAAGCACCGGATCGGATTTCTCGTCGCCGACTGTGCGCTTCGAGGAGTTCGGCAGCGACGGCCCGCTCAGCTTCCGACGCCTGCCCTTCGATCATCCGGCCTATGTGCTCTACACCTCAGGCACGACAGGCGCGCCGAAGGCGATTGTCCACCGCGCCGGCGGGGTACTGCTCCAGCACCTGAAGGAGCACCTGCTGCATGGCGACGTTCGTCCGGGCGACGTCATGAGCTGGTACACCAACACGGCCTGGATGATGTATCACTGGCTGATCTCCGGCCTCGCCTGCAGCGCAACGGTGGTGCTCTATGACGGCGCGCCGATCCTGAAATCGGCTGATGGCCTCGACCCCAGTCCGCTATGGAAAATGGCCGAGCGTGCCCGCGTCACGCATTTCGGCACCAGCCCGAAATATCTGGCGACGCTTGCCGCTGAAGACTACGCGCCGGGACCCCTGCACGATCTGTTATCGCTTCGCTCCGTGCTCTCGGCCGGCGCGCCGGTTTCTCCTGGCCAGTTCGACTGGGTCTACGAGCATGTGAAGCACGACATGATCTTCGCCTCGATCTCGGGTGGCACCGAGATCATCGGCTGCTTCCTGCTGGGGTCCCCGATCCACGCCGTTCGCCGTGGCGAACTGACCGTGAAGGGTCTGGGCCTTGCCGTGGCTGTCATGGACGAGCGCAACGCGCCGGTCATCGGCCGCCAGGGCGATCTCGTCTGCACCGAGCCGTTCCCGTCGATGCCGCTGACTTTCTGGGGCAAGGACGGCGATGCCCGCTACCACGCCACTTACTTCGCCGCGCGACGCGAGATCTGGACGCATGGCGATATCGCCGAGATGACCCCTTATGGTTCCGCCGTCATCCATGGCCGTTCGGACACCACGTTGAAACCCGGCGGCGTGCGCATCGGCACGGCCGAGATTTATGCCGCCTGCGAGAACTTTGCCGAGATCGACGATTGCCTCGTCTTCGGCGCGCCGATCGAAGGCGACGAGGAAATCGTGCTCTGCGTGAAGCTCAACGACGGTTATGCGCTGACCCCCGGGCTTGCCACGCAAATCCGCCGTGCGATCCGTGAAGGCGCCTCGCCGCGTCACGTGCCGCATCGCATTCATGCCGTGCAGGCCGTGCCCTATACGCTGAATGGCAAGCGCGTGGAGGGCGCCGCCCGCACCACGCTCGAAGGCAAGCCGGTCAAGAACATGGCCTCGCTCGCCAATCCGGCATGCCTGGACGAATACCGCGCGCTCGACCGGAGCAAGGCGGCATGAGCCGGGTCAAGGGATCGATCGTCGGCATCGGTGAGCTGAAGCCGCAGCGCCTGACCAGCGGCGTGACGACGCTGGAAATGATCGCCGAGGTTTCGCGTCTGGCCGTGCTCGATGCCGGGCTGGAGCCGGCGGCGATCGACGGACTGCTGGTCGGGCCGCAGGTCGGTGAGACGCCGCAGCACGTCCCGGCGACTGTCGCCGAATATCTCGGCCTGGTGCCGACCATGGCCAATGTCGTCGATCTCGGCGGCGCGTCCGGCGCCGGCATGGTCTGGCGCGCTTCCGCGGCGATCGAGGCCGGCATGTGCGAGGCGGTTCTGTGCGTGCTTGCCAACAACCGCGAGGAGGCGGGGCCCCGCTCGCCCAACCGCAATCCGATCCGCGAGTTCGACGTGCCGTTCGGCGCCTCGGGCGCCAACATCTCCTACGCGCTGCTGATGCAGGCGCATATGGCTGAATACGGTTCGACCGCGCGGGACTTCGCCATGATCGCCGCCGCGGCGCGCGCCAATGCGCAGCTCAATCCCGACGCGATATTCTTCGGCAAGCCGGCCGATGTGGAGGCGGTGCTGGCTTCGCCGATGATCGCCTCGCCGCTGCACCTCTACGAAATCGTCATGCCGGTGGCCGGCGGCGACGCGGTCGTTGTCACTTCGGCCGAACGCGCGCGCTCAATGGCCAAACGCCCGGTGCACCTGTTCGGCGCCGGCGAGAAGGTCACGCACCGCGCGGTCAGCCAGGCGCCGAGCCTCACCTCCGGACCGCTGAAGAGCGCTATGGCGCGGGCCTTCGCGCAATCCGGCACGCAAGCCGGCGAGATGGACCTTCTGTCGCTCTACGATTGCTACACGATCATGGTCGCGACGACGATCGAGGACGCCGGTCTCTGCGCGCCGGGCGAGTTCGGCGCGTGGCTGCGCGACCACGATCTTTCGCACAAGGGCGACAAGCCGCTCAACACGCATGGCGGCCAGCTCGGATTCGGCCAGCCGGACCTTGCCGGCGGCATGACCCATGTCGTCGAGGCGGTGCGCCAACTGCGCGGCGAGGCGGGCGAACGCCAGATCGGCAAGGCCAAACTCGCGCTGGTCACCGGCAATGGTGCGACGATGAGCGAGGCAACCGCGATCGTGCTGGGAGCCGCCTGATGCCCGTCGATCTCAACGCGCTGAAGACCGCCGGACCGACGATCACCGCGCTCACCGCGCCGTTCTGGGACGCCGCCGCTAAAGGCCGGCTGAAGATCCAGCATTGCGAGGATTGCGGCAGCGCCGTCTTCTACCCGCGCCCGATCTGCCCGCACTGCTGGAGCAGGCGCCTGGTCTGGAAAGACGCATCGGGCAAGAGCCGGCTCAAATCCTTTTCAGAAGTGCACAAGCCAGGCCATCCCGGCTGGCTGCCGGCGGCACCTTATGTCGTCGGCCTTGTCGAACTGGCCGAAGGCCCGACGATGCTGAGCTTCATCTTGCCTGTCGCCCGGCCGCCCAGGGTAGGCGACACGCTGCTTCTCGCGCCCACAGCCATTGGCGGCCGTGTCCTGCCAGCATTCAAACCAGTCGAACCCGCAACGGAGGAGAAGCCGCAATGAGTACCGAGACGAAAGACGGTTGGGTTGGCGTCGTGAAGGGCCGGCCGCAGGTCGGCGCCTTTGCCGAGCGCACGCGGCGCACGCGCATCAGCGACATCGAGGCCTTCACCGACATCACCGGCGACCGCAATCCGCTGCACTACGACCGTGCGCTGGCCGAGAAGTCGGTGTTCGGCAAACTGATCGTCCAGGGCGGCGTCACCTCTGGCATTCTGAATGCCTTGGTCGCGGAGGACCTACCCGGGCCAGGAACCGTATTTCTTGAAGTGGCGTGGAAGTTCGTCAAGGCGGTCGGCGTTGATGAAGAGATCACCGGGCGCGTGGAGGTCAAGGAAGTGCGGCCCGACAAGCCGATCTGCAAGATCGAGACCAGCGTGCGCAACGGCCAGGGCGAGCTTTGCCTCACCGGCACGGCCACGGTGTTCACCGTTCCGCTGCAAGGCACATGAGCACGATAGACGACGGCCGGCTTGGCATGGCGGCCGACGGCGAACGCTGGCGCGTGCTGTCGTTGCTTTGCCTGGCGGTCGTTCTGTCGCTGACCACCTGGTTTTCGGCGACGGCGATTCTTCCCGAACTGAAGCAGGAACTCGCGCTGGGCGCGGGCGCCGAGGCCTGGCTGACCAATGGCGTTCAGGTCGGCTTCGTGATCGGTGCGCTGGCAGCGAGCCTGGTCAATCTTCCCGACCTGGTGCGGCTCAGCCGCCTGATGGCCGCCGCGGCACTTGTCGCCGCGCTCGCCAATGCGATGCTGTTGCTCCATCTCGGGCCGGGCGGCGTGATCGCCGCGCGCATCGTCACTGGCATAGCGCTGGCAGGCGTCTATCCGCCGGCGCTGAAGCTGGTGGCAACCTGGTTCACGCGCGACAGGGGGCTGGCGCTCGGCGCGGTCATCGGCGCGCTTACCATCGGCTCGGCGCTGCCGCATCTCTTCCGCGCCGTCTCAACCGCGCTCGACTGGCGTCCGGTGGTTGCCGCCGCCAGCGTGGCCACTGCCATCGGCGCGCTGTTTTTTCTCCTATTCGCCAAGGAGGGCCCTTATCCCTTTGGCAAGGCGGTGTTCGAGCCCTCGCGGATTGGCCAGGTGTTTCGCGAGCGTCCGCTGCTGCTCGCCAATCTCGGCTATCTCGGCCACATGTGGGAGCTCTACGCCATGTGGGCCTGGCTGCTTGCGTATACTCGCGCTGCTTTTGAAGCGCAGTTGATCGGAACAGCGGCGGCGGCTGCCTCGCTCTCGACCTTCTTCGTCGTCGCGTCCGGCATTTTGGGGTGTCTGCTTGGGGGCTATCTGTCGGACCGTGTCGGTCGCACCGCCACCACAGCCGGCATGATGATCGTCTCGGGAAGCTGCGCGCTGCTGATGGGCTTTCTCTTCTCCGGACCGCTCTGGCTGTTCATGCTCGTCGCCATCGTCTGGGGCATTTCGGTGGTCGGCGATTCGGCGCAGTTCTCCACCGCCGTCACCGAGCTTGCCGACCGCCGCTTCGTCGGCACCGCGCTGTCGGTGCAACTCGGCGCCGGATTCGCGCTGACGGTGCTAGCCATCTGGCTGACGCCGCACTTCGCCGACTTCGTCGGCGGCTGGCGCTGGGCCTTCCTGCTGCTGGTTCCCGGACCGCTTCTTGGGACCATCGCCATGCTGTGGTTGCGAAACTTGCCGGAGAGCGTGAAAATGGCGGATGGCCTCCGCTAGGGAGGCGCTGCCGCTTTTGAGTCGCGGCAAACGAATTTGCGGCGGGACCGATGATGGAACAAGCAACCAGAATGCGCGGGCGTCCTCGTTACGACCAGGAAGATGCCGGGGCGGCCGAAGCGTTCCGCTCGATCGGCTCCAAGGTCCAGCTCAACCGCGACGAGGCGGCACCGCTCTGGGTTCAGTTGCGTAACCAGGTCGAGGAAGCGATCAACACCGGCCTGCTGGCCGCCAATTCGCGCATCCCCTCGGAGCAGGCGCTTTGCGATTTCTTCGGCGTCTCGCGCCCCGTGGTGCGCGCGGCGATTGGCTCGCTCTCCAATGAAGGCCGCATCATCAAGATGCCGCGCAAGGGCATGTTCGTCGCGGCACCGCGCGAGCATGTCGACTTCATGACCGCCAATCTCGGCGTGTTCGACGATCTGACTGCCAAGGGCCACAAGGTCTCGACGCGCACGCTGGAGATCTATCGCTGTCCGCCGAGCGACAAGGAGTCCAAGGTCTTCGGCATTCCCGCCAATGGCAGCGTGGTCCGGATCAGCCGCGTCTACATGACCGACGGCGCGCCGATCACCATGACTCGCATCAGCCTGCCTGGGCACCGGGTGCCGGGGCTTGAGAACATCCTGTCGGAAAATCAGTCGATCTTCGGCACCATCCGCGCCGTCTTCGGCCTGACCGTCAAGCGCGCCGACCGCTGGCTGCGCGCCGCGCTTCCGACCAAGGAAGAGGCCGATGTGATGGGCGTCGCCGCCAACACCCCGCTGATCGAGATCGAGTCGATCGCCTACGACGCCGACGGCGCCGCGCTCGAATATTACGAGGCCTTCTACAACTCCTCCGTCGCCCGCATCCACATGGCGGTCGAGCAGCCGTCGGCGACCGTGAACGGCGTCGATCGCACCTGAACGGTGCTCATCAAAAAGATTCTGTTTTCTGGTTATAACCAGATTGACGGACCCCGGAAGCTTCTGTAACGTCCTCGTCATGGGGTCGGGAGGAGCCTGACCCCGGAGGCATTATCAGGACTGGTTGGCTTGCGGCGCTGCTTCGGCGGCGTGGGCGGAGTTTTGCCCGCGCTCAAGTCCGTCCTGATGGAGAACGTGCATGGATTACCGGTCGCAATTCGACCTGGCGGGCGAGGTTGCCGTCGTCACTGGCGGCGCCAGCGGGATCGGTCTCGAGGCCGCCAAGGCGTTCGGCACGTGCGGGGCGCGCATCGTCCTGCTCGACATGAATGCGGATGGGCTGAAAGCCGCTGCCGGGGCGCTCAAGGCCGCTGGTGTCGCAAGCGTCGATGGCCGCGTGCTCGACGTCACGGATCCGCAAGCCGTCGAGGCGATGGCCGCCCGGATCGTCGCCGATTTCGGCAAGGTCGATATTCTGGTCAACAGCGCCGGCATCGCGCGCCTCAACACCGCGCTCGACACGCCGGATGAGGAATGGCGCCTGGTGATGGATGTCAACGTCAACGGCGTCTACTGGGCCTCGCGCGCCTTCGGCCGCGCAATGGTCGCCCGCAAGAAGGGTTCCATTGTCAATCTCGGCTCGATGTCGGGGCTGATCGTCAACCGCCCGCAGACGGCGCCGTCCTACATGGTGAGCAAGGGCGCCGTGCATATGATGACCAAGGCGCTTGCGGTCGAATGGGCGAAATCCGGCGTGCGCGTCAACGCGCTGGCGCCGGGTTATGTCGGCACCGAGATGACGCTGAAGATGCGTGAGCGGCCCGAACTCTTCAACACCTGGATCGACATGACGCCGATGGGCCGGCTGGGCGAGCCGCAGGAGATCGCCTCGGCGATCCTGTTCCTGGCGTCGCCGGCGTCGAGCTACGTCACCGGCGCGATCCTGTCGATCGATGGCGGCTATACGGCCTGGTAACGATTTTGGCCAGGAAACGGGCCGGACAAGGATTGGAATATCGCATGACCCTTTCGGACCTGGAGGCGCGCCAGGCAATCATCGACGCCTGCATCGAGATGAACGCGCTGGGCATCAACCAGGGCACGTCCGGCAACGTCAGCCTGCGCCATGGCGACGGCATGCTGATCTCGCCGACCAGCACGCCCTACGAGACACTGGAGCCGCAGGACATCGTCTTCATGGGCTGGAGCGGCGAGGTCGACGGGCGCCTGCCGCCATCCAGCGAATGGCGCTTCCATCTCGACATCATGAAGGCGCGGCCCGAGGTCAACGCCGTCGTCCACGCGCATCCGATCTACTGCACGACGATCGCCATCATGGGCAGGAAAATACCGGCGATCCATTACATGGTCGCGGTCGCCGGCGGCAGCGACATACGCTGCGCGCCATACGCCACTTTCGGCACGGCGGAGCTTTCGGCGCATGCCGTGGAGGCGCTGCGCGACCGCAAGGCCTGCCTGCTCGCCCAGCATGGCATGATCGCCGTCGGATCGAGCCTTGCCCAAGCGATGTGGCTTGCCGTCGAGGTCGAGACGCTGGCGCGCCAGTATCACGGCGCCCTGCAGATCGGCGAGCCGCCGGTCCTGTCCGACGAGGAGATCGAAAACGTCATCAAGCGCATGGCGAGCTACGGCCTGCGTGACACTGACGCCGCTGCCTGAGGAGCAGCAATCCACAGTTTCGCATATCCTCCGGGAAGGCCCGGAGCGATCAACAAGGGAGGAAATGAAAATGACCAAATCAATGAAAGGCCTCGTCAAGGCGCTCGCTTTGGGCTTGGCGGCGGCTTGCAGCCTTGCAGCCGTCTCCGGCGCAACCGCCGAGGAGCTGTCGCTCAAGGGCAAGCGCATCGGCGTGTCCGCCATCGGTACCGACCACTATTGGGACCTGATGGCCTTCCGCGGCATCCAGGATCGCGTCAAGGAACTCGGCGGCGAGGTCATCGCGCTCGACGCCGGCCGCAAGGACCAGCAGCAGATCGCGCAGCTGCAGACGCTGATCGCGCAGAAGCCGGACGCCATCATCGAGCAGCTCGGCAACCTCGAAGTGCTGAACCCGTGGCTGCAGAAGATCCGCGACGCCGGCATCCCGCTGTTCACGGTCGATACGGCGACCCCGCACGCCATCAACAACACCACCTCCAACAACTACAATATCGGCGCCGAGATCGCGCTGCAGATGGTCGCCGACATGGGCGGCAAGGGCAATGTGCTGGTCTTCAACGGCTTCTACAGCGTGCCGGTCTGCAAGATCCGCTACGACCAGCTGAAATATGTGCTGACCTCGTTCCCGGATGTGAAGATCGTCGAGCCGGAACTGCGCGACGTCATCCCAAACACGGTGCAGAGCGCCTATTCCAACGTGACCGACATGCTGACCAAGTCGCCGGAAAAGGGTTCGATCGGCGCGGTCTGGGCCTGCTGGGACGTGCCGCAGATCGGCGCCACTCAGGCGGTCGAGGCGGCCGGCCGCAACGAGGTCAAGACCTACGGCATCGACGGCAGCCCGGAAGTCGTCAAGATGGTGATGGACCCGAAATCGTCGGCCGGCGCGGTCGCCGCGCAGCAGCCCTATGAGATCGGCAAGACCTCGGTCGACAATGCCGCCAAGTACCTTGCCGGCCAGAAGGTGGCGCCCTTCACCTTCGTTCCGGCGGTGCTGATCAACAAGGAAAACGCCGGCGAAAAGGGTAAACCTTTCCTCGACGCCGCCGAGAAGGCTGGCGTTAAATAAGGCTGAACGAAACGACGGGCTGCCATGCCAATATGGCTGCCCGTCACATCCAACCAGGATTGACGGCCATGCAGACAGCAAAGCGTGAAATTGCTGTATCGATGACAGGCATATCGAAGCGGTTCGGCCCGGTGCGCGCCTTGGAAAACGCGAACCTCGAGATCGCGCGCGGCTCGATCCTCGGCCTTGTCGGCCAGAACGGCGCCGGCAAGTCGACCATCATCAAGGTGCTGGCCGGTATCGTCAAACCGGACAGCGGCACCATCGTCATCAATGGCGAGACCGTTGGCACGCTGACGCCGGCGTCGGTCGAAAAGCTCGGCGTGCACTTCATCCATCAGGACAGGCTCCTGGTGCCGACCGCGACCGTTGGCGAAGCTGTCTTCCTCGGCCACGAGATCGGCCTCGGTCCGTTCGTCAGCCGCCGCGGCATGGAGCGCAAGGCAGCCGATCTTTTGAAGCGGTTCTTCTGCATGGAGCTGCCGGCGGGAACTCTCGTGAAGGACCTGACCACCGCGCAGCAGAAGGTCGTCCAGATCACCCGTGCGCTGGCGCAGAAGGCCTCGGTGCTGGTGCTCGACGAGCCGACGGCGGCACTGGTCAAGCGCGAGGTGGACAGCCTGTTCGACGTGCTGCGCCGGCTGCGCGACGACGGTATCGCGGTCGTCTTCATTTCCCATTACATGCAGGAGATCGAGAAGCTTTGCGATCGCGTCACCGTGATGCGCAACGGCAACGATGTCGGCACGGTCGATCCGCGCCAGACACCGATCGACGAGATCATCTCGATGATGATCGCCCGCGATGTCGGCGAGATGTTTCCGAGGCGCTCGCTCACACTCGGCGCGCCGGTGCTGGAAGTCGCCAATCTTCGCCTCGGCGGCAGCTTCGAGAACGTAGGCTTCAATGTGCGCGCCGGCGAGATCGTCGGCCTCACCGGCCTGCTCGGGTCGGGCGCCAAGGAAATCGTCCAGTGCCTGTTCGGCCTCAAGACTGCCGATGGCGGCTCGATCAAGGTCGAGGGCAGGGAGCTGTCGTTGTCGACGCCGGTCAAGGCGGTGCGCGACGGCATCGCCATGCTGCCGGAAGATCGCCGCGCGCATGGCGTGGCGCTCGGCCTGTCGGTGCGAGAGAACATCTCCTTGGCCAGCCTGCGCCGCTATTCGCGGAGCGGCATGGTCAGCCGTGGCTTGGAGAACCAGGCCGTCGACGGCCTGATCAAGGAATTGTCGATCAAGACGCCGCATCGCGACGCACTGGTGCGCGAGCTGTCCGGCGGCAACCAGCAGAAGGTGGCTTTAGCCAAATGGCTGAGCTGCCAGTCGCGCATCTATGTGCTCGACGAGCCGACGGTTGCCGTCGATGTCGGCGCCAAGGTCGAGATCTACAATCTGTTGAACCGGCTGGCGGGCGAGGGCGCGGCGATCCTGCTTCTGTCCTCCGACCTGCTCGAACTGGTCGGCGTTTGCGACCGTGTGCTGGTCGTCTATCGCGGCAGGCTTGCCGGCAGCTTCTCCGGTCCTTCGATGAACAGCGACGCGCTGCTGGCGGCTTCGTCCGGTGCACGTTCGAACACTGATGGAGTAGCCGCATGAGCGCGACTGTTCTCCACACCGAAGTCGGCGTTTCCGACGAAAAACAGGCCGCCGCAAAGAGTGCCGGCCGGCGCTTTGGCGCCCTGGTCGTGCGGCTTGGCGCGATCGCCGCTTTCGCCGTGATCATGGCCTATTTCGTCATCTTCGCGCCGGGCTTCACCTCGACCTTCAACCTGATCAACGTCGTCGAGCAGTCGGCGATCCTGGGCGTGCTCGCCTATGGCATGACGGCTGTCATCATTGGCGGCGGCTCCGATGTCACCGAAGGCGGCATCGACCTTTCGATCGCCGCCAATATGGGGCTCTGCGCAGCCGTCTACGCCACGCTGCTGTCGATGGGTTATGGCGACCTCCTCTCGGTGCTCGCAGCCATCGCCGTCGGCATGGCGGTCGGCGCGCTGAACGCCCTTGCCGTGGTCGGGCTCGGCATCCTGCCGCTGCTCGCCACGCTTGCCGTGCTCAATGTCGCGGCCGGCATGGAACTCACGCTCACCCAGAACACGGTCGTCGGCGCATCCTCCCCGCTGCTCGGCCTGCTGGTCTCAGGCAGCTTCCTCGGCATCTCCGCGCTTGCCTGGGCGCTGATCGTCTTCTCCGCGATCGTGATCGCTGTCATCCACGGCACCGCGTTCGGGCTGCGGCTCTACGCGGTCGGCGGCCATCCGGAGGCTGCGCGCGCGGCTGGCCTCAGCGTGCCCTTCTATGTGTCGTTCACCTATGTGCTGAGCGGCTTCTGCGCGGCGGTGGCCAGCATCCTCACCGTCTCGCGCCTGTCGGCCAGCACGCCCGGTTCCGGCGAGTTGCTTCTGTCGGTGCTGGCGGCGGCGCTGCTCGGTACCGTCTTTTCCCGCCGCTTCGTGCCGACCATGGGCGGAACGCTGCTCAGCGTGCTGTTCATCGGTCTTTTAGCCAACGGCTTCCAGTTGCTCAACGTCTCCAGCTACTGGGTCAACGGCGTGCAGGGCGCGCTGATCCTGCTGGTGGTGGCCATCACATCCTTTGCCCGCGGTTCGGAGGGTTCGCGATGAGCGTCTCGGCCAACGACAACACCGCCAGGGTGAGCCTGCGCGGCTTCCTCGCCAAATACAGCGTGCTGATCGCCTTTGCCGTCATCGTCATCTTCTTCGCGATGGCCAGCCCGACCTTCCTGACGCCGGCAAACCTGTTCAACGTGCTGGTCAACAATGTCGTCATGCTGGCGATCGTGGCCCTGGGGCTAACTATCGTCATCTCGTCCGGCGGCATCGACCTTTCGGTCGGCGTCTCCGTCGACATGGCAAGCATGATCTTCGTCATGCTTCTCGCCGGCGGCTACAGCGGCGTGGCCGGTGTCGCCGGCGGGCTGGGTGCCGCGCTGATTGTCGGTGTGCTGAACGCCATCCTCATCACCAGGCTCAACATCAGCCCGTTCCTGGCGACGCTCGGCGTCCTCTTCATTGGTCAGAGCACACAGCAGCTCGCCACCAGCGGCGGCCAGCCGATCTATCTCACCAGCGGCTATGCCGCCGACCAGTTCAACGCCATTGCCCGCACCGCTTTGTTCGGCGTGCCGACCCCGGTGATCGTGCTGATCGTCCTCGCCGTCGCGGTTCATCTGCTGCTGCATCGTTCGGTCTTCGGCCGCTACGTCCAGGCAATGGGAGCGCAGCCCGGCGTCGCCTGGTATTCGGGCATCCGCGTGCCGCGCGAATTGTCGATGGTGCATGTGCTTTGCGCGCTGCTAGCCGGCGTCACCGGCATCCTGCTGTCGGCGACGGTGAAGTCCTACGTGCCGCTCTCCGGCAATGCCTTCCTGCTGGACGCCATCGGCGCCACCTTCATCGGCACGACGCTCAGCCGCGAGCGCAAGCCTTCGGTCATCGGCACGCTGCTCGGCGTATTGCTGCTCGCCATCGTCAAGAACGGGCTGCTGCTCGTCGGCTGGAATTTCTACTGGCAGCAGGTCGGCATCGGCGTGCTCGTCTTCCTGGTGCTGGCCGCGAGCTTCGGCCTGCGCCGCGCCGCCCATTGAGTTCGAAAGGTCAAGTCAGTCATGCCACAGTTCGACGTCAGTTCGATCGGCTTCTACGTCCTCGATATCCTCGGACGGCCGGTCTCGCGCATCCCCGAAGGCGGCCGCGCCGACTTTATCGAGGAGATCCGCATGACCGTCGCCGGCACGGCCGGCGCGACCGGCATGGACTGCGCCATCCTAGGACTGAAGACCCGGGCCGTGACCACGCTCGGCACCGACGACATGGGCGACTGGTTCCTCGCCAAGCTCAAGAAATACGGGCTGGAGACGGAGTTTGTCCGCCGCGACGGCAGCGTCCAGACCTCGTCCACCATCTTGCCGGTGCGGCCGAACGGCGAGCGTCCGGCGCTGCATGTGCCCGGCACCGCGACTTTGTTCGAGGTCGCCGATGCCGATCTCGACGCTGCCTTGGACGCGAGCGTCGTCCATGTCGGCGGCACCGGCCTGCTGAAGCGCTTCGACGGCGAGCCGACGGTCAGGCTGCTGAAGCGCGCCAAGGAGCTTGGCCGCGTCACCACCTTCGATCTCATCCAGGCGACGCCCGAAACGTGGAAGCTGGTCGAACCGTGCCTGCCTTACATCGACTATTTCGTGCCGAGCATCGACGAGGCCGGCGAGATGGCGCATGACCGCGATCCGGCCCGCGTCGCCGCCTTCTTCAAGGCCAGGGGGGTGAAGAACTGCATCCTGACGCTCGGCGCCGACGGCGTCCATGTCTCGCCCGAGCATGGCGAGGATTTTCATCTGCCGGCCTTCGAGGTCGAGGTCTTCGACACCACGGGCTGCGGCGACTCCTTCACCGCCGGCATCATCGTCGGCATCGTCAAGGGCTGGGACCTCAGGCAGTCCGCGCGCTTTGCCAGCGCCGTCGCTGCCAAGGTGGCGATGGGACTCGGTTCCGACGGCAAACTCGTTTCATTCGACGACACGATCGCTGCGATGAACTCGCTCCCGGTCAAGACATCAAAGGTAGAAGCAGCATGACCATCCTTCCTGAAGCCAAGGGCAAGACGGCCCTCGTCACAGGCGCCAGCCGCGGTATCGGCAGGGCGCTCGCGAAAGGGCTGGCCGAAGCTGGTTTCGATGTCGCCATCACCGATTTGCCGTCGCAGGCGGCGGAACTCGACGTGACCAGGGGTGAGATCGAGGCGGCCGGCCGCAAAGGCTATGTCTACACGATGGATGTCAGCAGGAAAAAGGACATCGAGGCGACCGCGCAGGCCCTGCTCGAGGCCGCTGGCAGCATCGATGTGCTGGTCAACAATGCCGGCATCCTGAAGCCCAGCCTGCTCCAGGACCTCGACGAGGCCAACTGGGATGCCCATTTCGACGTCAACGCCAAGGGCGTGCTGATGATGTGCCAGGCTGTGCTGCCGCATATGCGCGCCAGGAAATCGGGCCGGGTGATCAACATCGCTTCGATCGCCGGCCGCCAGGGCGTGCCGACGCAGGGCCATTACGCGGCGACCAAGGCGGTGGTGATCACGCTGACCCGCGTGCTGGCGCAGGAAGTCGGCATGGACGGCGTCACCGTCAATGCGATCTGTCCCGGCATCATCCTGACCGAGATGGGCAAGAACAATCTGGGCAGCGAAGCCGCGATCCGCCATTGGGAGGAGGTCGCCGCGCTGAAGCGCCTCGGCGCGCCGGAAGATGTCGTCGGGCCGGTGCTGTTCTTCGCGTCCAACCTGTCGGCCTTCGTCACCGGCCAGTCGCTCAACGTCGACGGCGGCATCTACTACCACTAACTTCGTAGGGGTGGCCTGCATCGTCTTGGCAATGCGTTTGTCCAAACGTTCAGAGGATCAAATCTTGAATCTCAGGCGTCGCTCGTGCTCGTCGAAATACGCGCTTCCCCACTTGGCCTCGCCGCAGCCGGATCGATTCCGCCGAGCATTGTCATGGCGGCTCAAGGCTTGAACTACGGGTCGCTTGGCAAGCATTGCGCGCATCTTTGCGTAGACATGCAAAAACTATTCGCCGAGCCCTCTGAATGGGCGACGCCCTGGATGATCAGGGTGCTTCCGAGAGGGGGATCGAAATCGGCTACCGCGTCATCTTGGTTACGGATGCGCTTTGCAGTTCTTCTGACGCCACCCATGACGCGTTGATGACCGTATACCATCAGCGCTTTGCCCAGCAGGTCGAGACGGTCGAAATGGAGGTCGTGCTCTCGGCTTGGGATTGACGAAGGCTGTTATGAGGCCTCGAGGTCGATCAGTGCAATGCCGAGCTCAGAACGCTTCCTGCGGCGCAAGTGGCCGGGCGATTCCAGGACGGTAACTTCCAGCGTCGGCCGCACAAAACCTTGCAACAAATGACCGCCCCGCGTCGATCCGTCACCGAGACCAAGCACGGCGTGAATGTGAAGGCTCGGTCTGTCCTCCTCGTCGACGGCAATGTCCCCAATCGCGCTCACAACTTCGCACTGCTCCAGGACAGGAATCTTGCGGTAGGATTTCGACTGGAAGTCGAACCAGCCGACCGTTGCTTTTTCGAACGCTCCGATCGCCGCCAATGAAGCGCCGGCAATTCCGTTACGGCCGGCAAAAATCGTCAATGCTTCGACTGCTTCTTCGTTTGGGTCCAGCACGACCACAAAGGTCCTTTGTCCCGACGTTTCTGCGACCAGCTTCGATTTCATGATCAGCCTGCCTCGATGCCCGTTGGTATCGGATGCAGAACTCGAAATCGGCGTGCATGTTCCCTGGTTGAAACCGAGCTGCTCGGAGCACGTTTTTGTGAGGCGTCGCTGTTTGGTCGGTAATTCGGAACAATGCTTCGGCTCGATGGTTAGCGCCAATGACCCAGCCAGCCACGGAGCGAGCCATGTCCCAGCCTTCGGCCTTATCCGCAACTGATCTCAACCGGCGAAGCTTTATGACAGGTACTGTCTCGGCCGTTGCGGCTGTCCCTTTGCTGGGCTCACCAGCGAAAGCCGAAACAGCGGGCCGATCCGACGCAGGGCCAAGGGAGCCGGCCGTCACGTCGCTGCGGATCAACAGGCAACCATACGAGCTTTCGCTCGACCCGCGGACGAGTCTGCTCGACGCCCTTCGCGATCACGCTGGACTGACCGGCACCAAAAAGGGCTGTGACCACGGCCAGTGCGGCGCCTGCACGGTGCTGGTCGACGGCAAACGTGTTCTGTCCTGCCTGAGCTTCGCGGTGATGAACGGCGGCAAGGAGGTGACGACCATCGAAGGGCTGTCATCGACCGATGGTGTCCTGCATCCGATGCAGCAGGCCTTCGTCGATCACGATGCCTTCCAGTGCGGCTACTGCACGCCGGGCCAGATCATGTCGGCGATCGGCTGCGTCAATGAAGGCCATGCGGGTTCCGAGAACGATATCCGCGAGTTTATGAGCGGCAACATCTGCCGCTGCGCCGCCTATCCCAATATTGTCGCCGCCATCATCCAGGCGCGTGACGAAACCAAGGGAGCCTGAGATGCGCCCTTTCGTCTACGAGCAGCCTACAAACATATCCGCCGCCGTCGCGCTTGCTTCCCGATTTACCAGGTCGGACGAAGCCCCAACGCGGGCGAACGCGCAGTTCATCGCCGGCGCCACCAATCTGGCCGACTATATGAAACTCGGCGTGGCGCAGCCTGACCGGTTGGTGGATCTCAACCGTCTCGCCGAGCCGGCGCTCAGGCAAATCAGGATCACCGACGATGGTATCCGCTTCGGCGCTCTCGTGCGGATGGGCGAGGCCGCCGACAACAGCGAAGTCAAGCGGCGCTATCCGGTCGTCGCCGACAGTCTCAGGCTGGCGGCAAGTGGCCAGATCCGCAACATGGCGAGCCTTGCCGGCAATGTCCTGCAACGCACGCGCTGCGAATATTTCCGCGAGACGTCCTGGCCCTGCAACAAACGCGTGCCGGGGTCGGGCTGCGCCGCCATGGAAGGTTTCAACCGGCAGCACGCGGTTCTGGGGACCAGTGACACGTGTATCGCCACCTACCACGGCGACTTCGCCCAGGCGCTGATCGCGCTCGATGCCGTGGTTCACGCCGAGGGCTCGCGTGGCGCGCGCAAGATCCCGTTCGCCAAGCTGCATCGGCGGCCCGGCGATACGCCGCATATCGAGACCGATCTCGCCGCCGACGAAATCATCACCGCCATCGAAGTGCCCGCCATCCCATGGGCCAGGCGTTCGCTTTACCTGAAGATCCGCGACCGTGAATCCTATGCCTTTGCGCTGGCCTCGGCCGCCGTTGCGCTCGACCTCGACGGCGACGAGGTCCGCGAGGCACGGATCGCGCTTGGCGGCGTCGCCACCGTGCCGTGGCGGGCGCGGACCGCTGAACAGGCCTTGCAGGGCAAAGCCCTCGACGAGGCGTCGGCCAAGGCAGCGGCGGAGGCTGCCTTTGCCGATGCCGAACCGCGCCGGGACAATGCGTTCAAGATTGAGCTCGGCAAGCGCACGCTGGTGCGGGCGCTGCTCGAAACCCGTGACATGAAGGTGTGAGACATGGATGCAGCCGCTCCGAAGCCCAAGGAGAACATGGGCGAACCGCTGCCGCGCATCGATGCGCGGCTGAAGGTCACCGGCCAGGCCCACTATCCCGCGGATCTGCCGACGGCCAACATTGCCTACGGTGCGCTGGCAACCAGCAGCATCGCCAAGGGCAGGGTGACCAAGCTTCATCTCGATGACGCCCGCGCGGTGCCCGGCCTGCTCGACATCGTCACCTATGGCGACATGGATAAGTTCGAAAGGCCGAAATTCGGCAACACCGGCGCCACCTCGATCGGACCGCTGCATGACAGGACGATCTTCCATGACGGCCAGATCATCGCGCTCGCGGTCGCCGAGACATTCGAGGCGGCTGAAGAGGCGGCGCAATTGATCCGCGCGGATTACGAGGAGGAGAAGCCTACCGCGAGCTTCGACAGTCCGGGCACGAAGACCATCCCCGCCGCCGGCAAGAGCCCGCTGTTCAAGGAGGACGTCAAGGCGGGCGATTTCGAGGCCGCCTATGCCGCCGCTCCGGTCAAGATCGACCAGCGCTACTCGACGCCCACGCAGCACCACAATCCGATCGAGCTGTTCTCGACGACCGCCATGTGGGAAGGCGATCGGCTCATCGTTCACGAGCCGTCGCAGAACGTCACCGGCTGGAAGGTCGAGCTTGCCAGGCAACTGAAGATCGATCCGGCCAGGGTGCGGATCGTGAGCCCCTATATCGGCGGCGCCTTCGGTTCGAAAGGACCCATGACCACGCGCACCGCGATCGTCGCCGTTGCCGCCAAGCGTCTCGGCCGTCCGGTGCGTTGCGTGACGAGCCGCATGCAGGCGTTCGGGACCCAGACCTATCGCGCCGAAACCCGGCACCGCATCCGGATCGGCGCCGGCAAGGACGGGCGTATCACGGCCTTCGCGCATGAAGGCTGGGAGGTGACGTCACGTCCGGATGCCTATGTCGTCGGCGGCACCTCGGCGACAGGGCGCATGTACGACTATGGCTCGGTGCTGACGCATGTCTCGCTCGTGCAGGCAGACCGCAACACACCGGGCTATATGCGTTCTCCTCCCGAGACGCCTTACGTCTACGCGTTGGAAAACGCGCTGGACGAAATGGCGGTAGCGCTAGGCATGGATCCGGTCGAGTTCCGCCGGATCAATGAGCCGAAGACTGAGCCGATCGGGAAGAAGCCGTTCTCCAGTCGTTCGCTCATCCAGTGCTACGAGCAGGCGGCAGACGCTTTCGGCTGGGCCAAAAGAGATCCGAAGGTCGGTGCGATGCGCGATGGCGACTGGCTGATCGGTATGGGTTGCGCAACGGCCATATATCCGACCGCCGCAGCGCCGTGCGCGGCGCGTGTGCGCCTGACCGTCGACGGCGGCGTTCGCGTACAATGCGGTTCGCACGAGATCGGCACCGGCGTTCGCACCGTGGCCGCCCAGATGGCCGCCGAGCGGCTTGGCGTCGGGATCGACAAGGTGGAAGTCGAGATGGGCGACAGCAGCCTGCCTCCAGCTCCGGTTTCGGGCGGCTCGATTTCGACCGCGAGCGTGTGCTCGGCCGTACTGAAGGCGTGCGATGCAATCCGCACGAAGCTTTTCGCGGCAGCCACTGGCGACGGCGGCTCCCTTGCCGGCTCCCACAACGAGGAATTGGACGTTCGTGGCGGCAAGATCGTGGCGAAGAGCGGCGCATCGGCCAAGGTCGAGGACGTCTTCAAGACCATGCAGGTTGGCGCGATCGAAGAATATGCCGAGTTCGCGCCCAAGAGCGCGACGCCCCAGGCGTTGAAAAAACTCTATGCCGGCCAGCCGGAATTCCATGGCGGTGAGTCCGACGAGGAGTCGGTCAAATACGCTTTCGGTGCCGAATTCGTCGAAGTCCGCGTCAACAGCTACACAAAGGAAATTCGCGTGCCGCGCATTGTCGGGGCCTTCGCGGCCGGCCGCATCATGAACACGCGCACCGCGCGCAGCCAGCTGATGGGCGGCATGATCTGGGGCATCGGCCAGGCGCTGCATGAGGCGACCGAAGTCGACCGGCGCTACGCCCGCTATGTGAACCGCGATCTGCAGGACTATCTCGTGCCGGTCAATGCCGACATCAAGGACCTGCAGGTGATCCTGGTTCCAGAAGTCGACCACGCGGTCAATCCTGCCGGCGTGAAGGGGCTTGGCGAACTGGGCAATGTCGGCACGGCCGCCGCCGTTGCAAGCGCGGTCTATCACGCGACCGGCAAGCGTATCCGCGACCTGCCGATTAGGATCGAGCAGTTGATCACTTGAACATGAGACGACTGCACCGTCGACAGAATGCGTTCGCTGAGCTCGATCCAGCGATGCCCTACCGGCCGGCGTTCATCCGTATATCCAGCCAGCATGCCGTCGCCGAAACGCCGGGCAAAGGAAGCGGCATCCTCGATACCGAGATTCATGCCGCGGGCGCCAAGAGGCGAGCGGACATGCGCCGCATCGCCGAGGAAGACGCGGGCGGTCTGGTAGCGTGACGCCTGCTTTGCCGGAATGTGGAAACGATCGGTACGCAGCACCTGCGATACGCGATAATTGCCCGGCACATGCGCCACGCATCGGGCGTATTCGAGACCGCGCGAAACGGTTCTCAGATTCGCCCGACCATACGGGAGAATACGAAGGAAATGGGTTGGCGAACCATCCGCTAATGCGGCCTTATGTAGCAAAAGCACCAACATTCCAATTACCGCGACTTGGTGGGTTCCCATAAAATCCGGTGCATGGAAGAGCCGCACGTCGTACCCGTATTGGTTGCCAAGCGTGCCAAACCGTCGGGCAAGATTTCAGTTCTCGATCTCGACGCATTGCAACGCGGCGCCAGACAAGCCGGCGAAACTTGCTGACTTGAAGGCCTTGGCCGACAGCTACACGAAACAACGGTTATCGAAACGGGCGGCTGTGACGACGCCCGGACAAACCAGCCCTGACAGGCGCCCAAGGCTGCTCCAAGACTCTCGCCGCATAGGCGTTGAGGCGAGGTCGCTGATCGCCGGACAGAACTCCGACGGTCGTTGACAGGCCGGCAAAAGGAGTCCATTTGATGATCGCGTGTGTCAAGAAAGCCCATCCGAAACCTGCAACTGAACAGAAAACCGCTTTGAAAGCATCCACGATGCGGCAGCGGAACGGTGCAGGAATGCAGACACCGACGGCACATGGCGGCGCGCTCGCCTGACGGCCGAGGACAACCGCCCCACGTGAAAACTGAAGCTCGACCATGTCTCGTCTCTAGGCTTCGGCCTGCCGAATCGTTCGTGCAGCAGCCTCCAAACCCATAAAGGCCCGCCCATTGTCATTGACGCAAGCCGCCAAATCCATCTCCCCGCTCCAGGGCGGCGAACCGCCCTGGCCCAAGGTTCTCGCCGGCTACCGGCAGCCACACCGGGGACGCAGCCTGAATGAACTGATGGTCACGCTTGTCCCGTTTCTCGGCCTTTGGACGCTTGCCGCGACAGCGGTGCATCATGGCTTTTGGTGGGGGACGGTGCTGACAGTTCCGGCGGCGGGATTCCTGCTTCGCCTGTTCATGATCCAGCACGATTGCGGTCACGGCTCGTTCTTCGCTCACCGCAGGGCGGATGATTGGACCGGTCGCCTGATCGGTGTCCTTACGTTCACACCATATGATTACTGGCGCCGCGCGCATGCGGCCCATCATGCCTCTGCCGGCAATCTCGACGAGCGCGGCGTGGGTGACATCACGACGCTGACCGTGACCGAATACCACTCCCTGTCGCGCTGGCGCCGCCTCGCATACAGGCTCTATCGCAATCCTGTTGTGATGTTCGGCATCGGGCCCATCTGGCTTTTCCTGCTCAAGCAAAGACTGCCCTTCGGCATGATGCGCTCAGGCGCGGAGCCATGGGTCTCGACCATGGCCACCAATCTGGCAATCCTGGTTCTGACCCTAGGCCTCATCTGGTTCGTCGGCTTCGGGTCGATCCTTCTGGTGCAGTTGCCAATCGTGGTATTGGCAGGGTCGGCCGGCATCTGGCTATTCTATGTCCAGCATCAGTTCGAGGAAACACACTGGTCGCACGTTCCGCAATGGCGGTTTCAGGACGCCGCCCTGCACGGCTCCTCTTATTATGAACTGCCGCTGGTCCTGCGATGGCTCACTGCCAACATCGGCATTCATCATGTCCACCACCTTTCCAGCAAAGTGCCATACTACCGGCTTCCGGAAGTGCTGCGGGATTACCCGGAGCTACGCGGCATCGGCCGCATCACAATCGTGGAAAGCATCCGGTGCGTAAAGTTGGTGCTTTGGGACGAGCGCTGCCAACGCCTCGTCACCTTTCGCGATGCAGGCGCAATGCCTCCCCCACAGCCGTGACCAATGTCGCATTGGGCCGCTCAAAATCGAGTTCCGCAAGCAGTGCTGGTTCGATCCCGGCTAGGGGCACCACCCTTCGCTCTGCGAGCTTCGGATGGCAGGCCATCCTTCCTGAGCCTCAGTGACAGGCCACCCTTACGAGCTTCGGGTGGCAGGCAATACTAAACGCCTTATCGGATATTCCCCGTATGCCCTTGCGAGTAGCGCCCGGGCTGCGGCCACACTGTCAGGCCGTGCGGCTCGACGCCCACGCGGATCTTGGTCACGGCGCCGTTTGTCGTGTCGATCATGTAGGCATGGCTTTCACGATCGACGAATACGAATTACTCGGCGTTGAGCGCGAGGCCGGGAAGCCGGCTTTCGCGTTGATGGCGGAGAGAGGCACAGGCCGCTATGTCGGCTCTGCGTTCATCACCTTGAACCGGGAAATGCTGGAACGGCTCTGGGAGCGCGTCCAGGAGCACGCCGGCACGGCGCCGAAAGGCATGAAGCGACCGGCCACGCAGTGGGTCAAGCCGGGGCTGATCGGGCGTGCAAAGCATCTCCGAGGGCGAGGAGGATTTGCGACATGCCTCGCTGCAGGATTTCCGAGACGAAAGCTGATCCGACGTGACGGCTAGATTGAGTGCCTGGCCCACTCAGATTGGCCACGCAGAGTTGAGTATTGAACCGTCGCTTACAGGATTGAACCGCCGCTTGTTGAATTTCGTGCTACGTGATTTGATCGTTCGCTCAAATGGGATGGCACATGAGCGAAGACGATCATGAAACCGGGCTTGAAATCAAAGCAGGCCCCGACGGCATCACCGCCAAGGTAAAATCTCGGGTGCTGTCCGCCTACGACAAGCTCCTCGGTAACAAAGTCGCCAAGCAAGGGCTTGAAGACGAGAGGAAGCTGCTCGTAGCACGCTCACAGCATCAGCAAGAGGCAAAACTGATCGACGCCGCGGGGAACATGTTGGTGGAGAAAGTAAAAAATGACCCGGCTTTGGCTCAGCAAGTGATCGAAAGCTACTTTCCAGGTATCGCGCGGAGGCGAGACAACGTTGCGGGCGCATTGGAGCATGCGGTTGAGCAGATAGTGCTGTTGCCTCCCCCGGCTGAGCAGGCCGCGCAGAATGCAGCCGACGAAATCGACGACGACTGGCTCAATGTCTGGGAGGGCCATGCTGAAAAAGCTTCAAGTGATCGTATGCGGAGGCTGTGGGGTCGGATCCTGGCCGGCGAAGCGAGGCAGGGAGGCAGTTTTTCCTATAGCACACTCCGAGTCGTCTCTGAACTAACCGCTTCCACCGCGACGCTGTTTCAACAGGTAGCAAAGTTGCGATTTGTCGGTGATCTCCTTGCCGACGACCAAAGCGCAGAATTAAGCGATGCCATGGCGTTGGAGGCGGCGGGTCTAATCCATGGCGTCGGATCGTTTCTGTCCAAATCATTCACAATCAAAGAAGCAGGGACGGCCAGGTTCAGGTACGGTGACTGGTTGCTCGTTCTCACTTTAAAAGATCCGGCTTCGATTCGCGTGGACGTGTCGGTCATTCCCTTGACCCAAGCAGGAAGAGAACTGGCCGAGATACTACCCAATGATCACAAGGAAGCACTCAAGAGATTGGCAAAAGCTGCCGACATGCAATGTTCGGATGCGGTGCTTTTCCCAATTCGGAATGCCAATATCGTACCCCAGGGAGAGGTACTAAAAGGCAAGTCAGCCTGAGCATGCGGGTAAGCCGATGAAGATCGACGGCAAGGTCGTATGGCATACTGAGCGGTTCCGGAGGTAAGCGTTCGATGGTGAAGGGACGTTCCAATCTCTCATCGACGCGAAGACAATAGTGACGGCATTCTGTCACTACGCGCCGTGCAACCGTAGTCAGAAGCTCGACCTTCCCAAGCTTCGGGACCGGTCCGGCCCTGATGCGCCGGCTATGGTATGGAATGGGACATCAAGCCAAGCTGAAATGCACCAGATGCCAAGGCAAGGCCGGGAATGGGGGCGGCGCGATCTGCATTTCCGATACCAGTCCAACCGGCTACGGCAAGGCCAGCCGCTGAATCCAAACCAGCCGTTGAAGCAGGCCGTAGATCGCGCCGCCGACGATCAGGAACGGGGTGACCCTGACGATGATTCACAGCATCAGGTGGATGTGCCGGGGAAACGCGCGGCCATCTAGGTTCGATGGACCTTTGTTTCCTAATTTCCAACCAGCATGCCGAACCTCCCGAACGTCGCCAGATGGCACGACAATTGTCGTGCCATCTTCGCTGTAAAGAATCGCGTGATGTGAAGTAAATAGTACGATCTTAACTCGATCGACCGTACGATGCTCTAGAACAACGGTATTTCTAAAACTTCCAGTTTCTGCAACATAGGAGCCAAAGATATTTCCGATTAAGAATATAAGCCCTGCCACAAAAGGCAAATCGAGACCTAAAACCAAGGCCCCCTGGCCGTAAGAAAAGACTGCCTTGAGTCTCCAAAACAAAACAATGCACATCAATATTACGCCTAAAATCAACACATATAGTTGGTTCATACCGTGATCGTTATAAACAATATACTCAGGATACAAAATCCAATATAGAATAAGTAACCCAATAAATATTAAAGCAATTTGGAACGACCACAGCTGCCTGCCGTCGGCGCTGACATTGCCCATATCGGGGCTGCCGCCGCCGGGGATGGGCCATTGCGTCACCACCGCGCGGGTGGCGAAGTCGATCACCGTCACGCTGCCCGGACCCTTGGCCTTGCCCTGCTCCATCTTGTGCGAGCCTCGGTTCGAGACATAGAGGCGCTTGCCGTCGCGGCTGACGACAAAACCATGCGTGCCGATGCCGGTCGCAATGAAGCCGATTTCCTTGAAATTGTCGCCGTCGACCAGGAACACGCCGTCATTCATCATGTCGGCAACGTAGAAAACCTTGCCGTCGGGCGAGAGACGGATGTCCTGCGGCATGCCCATCCTGGAGAGGTCGAGGTGGCCGAGCACCTTCTGGTTCTTCAGGTCGATCTTGGCCAGGCCGCCATCACCGTATTCGCAGGTGAAGATCGCATAGGAGCCGTCACCTGAGAAATCGGCATGGTTAATGCCAGGGCAGGTCGGAGTCGGCAGGCTCGATTTCAACGCCATGGTGTGCGGGTCGCGGAAATCGAGCTGCTCCATGGCTTCGTCGACGACGATGGCGGCGCTGCCGTCCGGCATGAAATACATGTTGTAGGGGTCGTCCACGGCAATCTGCAGGCCGGGCTTGCCGGTCATCGGATCGATCGGCGTCAGGCTGCCGTTCTTGCCGGTGCCGTTGTTGGCTACCCAGAGCGTCTTCAGGTCCCAGGACGGCACGACGTGCTGCGGCTTGCTGCCGACCGAAAACCTGCCGACCTCCTTCAAGGTGAGCGTGTCGATCACCGAGACGCTGTTGGAGGAGCGGTTGGGCACGTAAACGCGCGACAGCGCGCTGGCCGTGGCGGGACTCAGATGGCCGGCCGTGGTCTGACTGTAGATGTTGACCTGCGCAGGCGCCGGATCGCTGCAATCCTCCGGGCAGGAGCCGGCCAGGGCTCGGGCTGGAAGCATGGCGAATAGGACAAGCGGCGCACAGAGGCGGGCGAAGCGCAGGACGATTTCGATCATTCGGAAGTGCTTTGTGGTGAAGGCCAGGCCGGGTCCGGCCGCCGCAAGCCATAGCTTGTGTCCCGCGGTTGATCTAGCGCCTTTTCAAGAGGCTTCGCATGCGGTTGCGCAGGATGCGCGCCATGTTGCGGGTCTCGCGGTAGAGGTGCAGCTGCGAGGCCGCCTGCCGGGCCAGCCGGTCGGCGTCCGGCGTCAGCCCGATCACCAGCGTGCCCATCGGCTTGCGCTCGCTCCACAGGCGGCTCATCACCGGATGGTCGGGAACCGAGCAGGAATCGGTCATGACGATGTTGGGATCGTCGAGATGCTGCCTGGTCACCTCGATCATCAAAAGCGTGCCCGGCGAATAGGCGGCCAGCGCTTCGTCATAGGCCGTCTTCCAAGTGTAGGCGACGCCGGCCTCGACGAAGACGACCAGGCAGGCGATGGCGCGGCCGTCGAGCGTCAGCAAATGGATGCGGCACATGTCGTGCTCGGCCAGCCTGTGCACGGCCTCGCGGGCGAAGGCGGCGCGGTAGCGGTCGATCGCCATCGCGGTGCGTTCGCGGCCTTTCCAGCCGGCCGCCTCCAGCGTCAGGAAGTTCTCGATGGCGTGGCGGATCTCGTCCGGCCCGCGCGCCACAATGTGCTCGAGCTTGCCGAGATCGGCGAGACGCCGCTTCAGCCGGCGGAATTCGCGGTAATGGTGGGCGCGCAGCGAGGCCTTGAGATAGTCCTCGCCGTCGGCATCGCTCTCAAGCACCGGACGCTCGACGTTGCCGGTGGTCACCATGGTCAGACTGCGGCTGTCGGCAAAGGAGGTGAGCAGGCTCGCCACCGGGCCGTCGAGCTTGATGTCGGGCAGCACGAAGACCCTGGGCAGCTTGAGATGCGGCCTCGACAGCATCGAGAAGAAATCCTCGATGACGGTGATCGGATCGTCGCGGTCGACCAGCGGGGTGCCGAGCGGGCCGAACGGGCTCGACCATGTGCGCATCACCGGGACGCCGAGCGGGATCGCCGGCCGCTCGACCGAGAACGGCACCAGAAGCCGCAACCGGTTGCGGTACTCGTCGCCGTCGCGGATGACGGCCAGCCGCACTTCCCGATCTTCCAGCCGTGGCATCGCCGGCGCCAGGAAGCGCGGGTTGAAGAAGACGTTGGGCTCGATCGTGCGGGCGCTGAGATAGTCGAGTTCCTCGACAAGGTCGAAGCCGGCCGAAGCCGGATAGATGGCGAGCTTGCGTTCCGGCCTGTTGCTGGCGAAGAGCTCGATATGGGCGGGGTCGACTTCGCGCGCCAGGCCGGCAAGGTTGGAGACCATGGCGCCGGCCGGGCCGCCGCTGGTCTCTTCGAGCAACGGGACGGCGGCCATCAGGCGACTTCCTTGTTTGCGGGCACGAAGATCGCCATCACGATGCCGAGTTTGCGCCAGACGGTGAAGGAGAGCGCGCTGGCCTCGAAGACCATGGCGAGGCTGGTGGCGATTGCCGCGCCCCAGAGGCCGAAGAGCGGGATCAACAGCACGTTGAGGCTGATATTCAGGGCAAGCGTCATGGCATAGACGGCGGCGCAGATGTTCTGGTTGCCGCTCATGGTGAGCAGGCTTTCGCAGGGGCCGACGGCGGCGCGCGCCACCACGCCCAGCACCAGCAGGAACAGCAGCGGATAGCCGGCGGTGAATTCGGGGCCGAACAGCACCAGCATCGGCTCGCCCAACGCCAGCACCAGCAGCGCCATCAGCAGCGAAGGCCAGAAGGTCCAGGAGACGGTCTCGCGGGCGAAGGCGGCAAGCCTGTGCGGCTCGCCATGGGTGAACTGCGCGTAGCGCTGGGCAACGCCGGCCTTGACCGCGAAATAGACGAAATGCACCAGCGCCAGCGTCTTCACCGTGGCGAAATAGACGGCGACATCATTGGGTTTGAGATAGGCGCCGACCATCAGCACGTCGGCATTGGTGAGCAGGAAGAAGAAGCCCTCGACAAGGAAGATCGGCAGCGAGACGAGGATCCACTGGCCGAAATGCACGGCCATCGGCCCGGCCGTGATCTTTTTCTCCATGCGCGAGGTGACGGCCATCAACTGGCCGAGCGTCGTGACATAGGTGGCGGCGATCGAGGCGAAGATCGCGGTCTTGGCGTCGGGCACGTAGTGCATGGCCAGCATCAGCGCCATGAACGCCAGGATCAGCACCGGCCGCACCAGATAGGTGGGCGACAGCGCCAGCAGCGCCCAGGAATTGGCGCGCGCCAGCCCTTGCATGAGATCGCCGAGCGCGATCATCGGCAGGCAGATGACGCCGAGGATGAAGGGGACGACGTAGTAGCTCTCGATCCAGCCCGAGCATAGCCAGACGCCAAGCGCGCCGAGGCCGGCGATCAGGGTCGAGGCTATGAGCACGAACAGGCGGCTGGCGAGCACGATGCCGCGCAGCTCGGCCAGCATGCCGCGCTCGCGGTATTCGGGAATGAAACGGATGACCGAGGTGTGGAAGCCGAGGCAGGCGATATTGCCGACGATGACCATCGTCACCCAGACCAGCACCGAGATGCCGTATTCGAACGAGCCCATCCAGCGCGCCATCAGCACCTGGCTGACAAAGGCGATGAAGGCGCTGACGATGCGGATCGAGAAGGCGATCAGCGACATGCGCCCGGCTTCGCCGCGCTCGTCGGCGGTGGAGAGGACGGCATCGATACGGCCAAGCAACGGCCGCATGCGCAGCGCCCAGCGCTGCGGCAGGAACCGCCCGGCAGTCGTTGCCGCGGAAAAGCGCACCCCGAATAGTCTCCGTTTTCCGCCTGTTTCCAAGGTTTCGATGTATGCGAAACACATTAAGAAACGGTTGGGTGGAGAGCTTCGGGTGCGCGGGCACCCACGCCTCACCCCTTGGCCGTTACAAAGCCAACTAGGTCCCTATGTCGGGGGCGAGTGGTGTGGATAGGCGGGTCGTGTATTTTCTGTTGTTGAACGAATGCAATGACTTGACGGGCATAGTGGCCAAGAAATGTGTTCACAGCGCTTGCTTAGGGTGCCAGTTGTGGGTTCATTGCTGGAATCGGGGGAGCGCATGGACATTCGTTTCGATACTTATCTGAAGGCCCTGGCAGTCAACTATCGCGACGGCGGAACGGAACACACCGGGCGAACAGCGCTTGAAAACCTCCTCAATGCCTTTGCCGTCGACGCGATGGCGCCCGGCATCCAAGTTCAGCACGAGCCGAAACGGGATGCAGACAAGGGCGCACCTGATTTCAAAGTGAAACGGCAAGGGATGATCCTCGGATATGTCGAGGTCAAGGAGATTGGTGCGAACCTCGACAGGGTTTTGAAGTCCGACCAAATTGCGAAGTATCGCAAGCTTTCCGATAACATCGTCGTTACCGACTACCTCCAATTCATCCGCATCGACGCCGACGGAAAGATACTTGATCGCCGGTCGCTGGCCTTTCCAAACGACATCGAAGGCCGCACGATCAGCGTCAACCCAGATAAGGCCGAAGCGGTTTCAAAGCTGCTGGCCGCGTTCTTCTCTTCTCCGCCGCAAGGTCTGCAAAGGGCACAGCAACTAGCGGTCGCGCTGGCGACGCGATCAAAGCTTCTCCGCGACTATCTGACGGAAGAACTGGTTCGACAGACGAAGGTGCACAGAGAAGGCAGGTTGCATGCGCTCTACGCTGTTTTTCGCGAGCAAGTCTTTCATGAGCTGACGGTTACAGAGTTCGCCGACGCGTTCGCCCAGATGCTGGCCTATGGCCTCTTTCTAGCAAAGCTGAACGCTAGCGACGACGAGATTATCGACCTCGACAACGTACGCCGGTTCATTCCCGGCTCTTTCCGGCTAATACGCGAACTGGTTCGATTCCTGGAAGAGATGCAGGAGGCTGAATATGACGAGGCAAAATGGGTCGTCGACGAGATTTTGTCGATCGTCAACGGTCTCGCCATAGCCAGTATTCGCGAGGACCTATCGTTCCGCCAGCGCAAGGCAATCAGTCGCAAGGTCCGCGCTGGCGACGAAGAAGAGCATCGGCTCTTCGAGCGCGACCCTTTCATCTATTTCTATGAGGACTTTCTGAAGGCGTATGACAAAGAGACCCGCAAGAGCCGCGGCGTCTACTACACACCGCCGCCAGTGGTGAACTTCATCGTGCGGGCAGTGGACGACATTCTGAAAGGCACGTTTAAGATCGACGCCGGGCTGGCCGACCACAGAAAAGTGATCGTGCTGGATTTTGCCGCTGGAACAGGGACCTTCCTACTCGAAGTGATGCAACGCATCTTCGACAATATAGGTGGGCCGAATGCTGGCAAGGCGGACGCTGTGGCGCGAGCATATGCTCAAAAATCTCTACGGCTTTGAATACCTGATCGCGCCCTACACGATCGCCCATCTGAAGCTTTCGCAATATCTCAAGGATAAGGGCCATCCGCTCGCAGAGAACGAGCGGCTTCAGGTCTTCCTCACCAACACGCTGGAACCGGTGGAGCCCCAGAAAAGTGCGTTTCTGCCCGAACTGTCAAACGAAGTGCAGCAGGCTCAGACGGTCAAGGAAAAGCCGATCTTGGTAATTCTCGGCAACCCGCCCTATGCAGGCCATTCCAAGAATAAGGGGAAGTGGATAACGGCGGCTATCGACGGCTATAAATATACATTTGGTCGCGTGCAGACCGAAACGGATGCGGAGGGAAATCCGGTTTTCAGCGACGTGAAAAGGCCTCTGGGTGAGAAGAATCCGAAATGGCTGAATGACGACTATGTCAAATTTATTCGTTTTGCGCAGTTGAAGATGGACGAGGTGGAAGAGGGGGTCGTCGGCATCATCACAAACCACTCATGGCTGGACAATCCGACATTTCGGGGCATGCGCCAAAGCCTCACGCGCAGCTTCGATCAAATCTATCTTGTTGACCTGCACGGCAGCACAAAACCAAAGGAGATGACGCCACAAGGCGAAGAGAACGAAAACGTGTTCGACATTCAGAAAGGCGTCGCTATCGCTCTCTTCGTAAAGAAGAAGGATGCGAAGCGCGGTATCTGGCACTCAGATGTGTGGGGAAGTAGGCTCGCAAAGTATCAGCAATGCGCGGCCTTGGAGATCGAAACGGTAAGCTGGGCAGAGCCAAAACCTGTTGCACCTTACTTCATGTTGTCGCCACTCGATTGGACAGGATGGGACCAATACGGGCAATGGTGGCAGATCGCCGACAGCCTCAATCCGGCTTCTGAAAAGAAGCAGATTTTCACGGTAAATGTCTTAGGATTTCAGACGCATAGAGACCATTTTGCCGTCGCGTTCGAGCGTGACGAAATGATGCGGCGCGTTCGTGATATGAGAGACGAGAGCCTTCCAGATCAGTCCCTGCAGGATCGATATTCGATCAAAGACAATCGAGATTGGCACCTGGCAGACGGGCGAAAATCAATCAGGAATATTGAAAGCCCGGAGCGTGGCATTATCGATTGTGCATTCCGACCATTCGACAACCGACCATGTTTTTTTGGCACAGAGTTCATGGACTATCCGCGTCGAGAACTGCTCGACCACGTGGCTGGTCGGCAAAACTTGCAGCTGCTTGTATCTCGCCAAATAGGGACAGGAACTTGGAGACATGGTTTTGTTGCGGCCCATCCCGCAGAAAGCTGTCTGATATCCGACGGTTCAACAGAGCAGAATTATTGCTTCCCTATTTGGCTGTTCGATGCATCGGCCAAAGCGAGCGAAAACTTGTCTCGCGATTTCCGTGCCTACCTCGACGCGCTTTACGACCGCCACTACTCGCCCGAGGAAATCCTCGGCTACATTTATGCGGTACTGCACGCCCCGACATACCGAGACTCCTATGCCGAGTTCCTGCGTATCGACTTCCCGCGTATTCCTTTTGCCGAACAGACCGGAGATTTCGAGGCGCTGTCGCGGCTCGGATGGGCGCTGTTACAGGCGCATCTGCTGCGTGATCTGCCGCGGACCAAGCTCGCCGACTATCACGGCAAGGGGAGCAATGAGGTTGACCATATATACTGGTCGGCGGAAGACCAAAGCATCTCGATCAATGCGACGCAGAGCTTCGCGCCCGTACCGAAAACGGTCTGGAATTTCCACGTCGGTGGATATCAGGTGATCGAGAAATATTTGAAATCTCGCAAGGGCCGTGCGCTGTCTCTTGATGAAATCAACCAAGTCGGACGGATCGCAGACGCGCTTGCATTCACGGTCGGACAGATGGAGAAAATTGACACGGCTTATGCACAGGCCTTTCCCCGACAGGGGATAACCTCGTGACGCCGCTCGCATCGACCGCAACGCTCTGCCATCATACCTTGATTCGAGGCGATAATGGCAAAACAGAACGAAAACCTTTTTGGCGATGCCGACCTCCAGGGTGACCTGTTCGGGGCCCAAAGCGTAGAGCGAACATGGCATCCCGATCCGGACAAGGTTCGGCGCCGGCTAGAACGCATCCTCGCCGAGGCACGCGCAGCGCGAACGATGCCGTGGGACTGGTCACAGCAAAGTCTTTACAAGACGATATTTCCGCAGATGGCCGGATTGCTGTCTGACGAGGAGGCGGCACAATACTGCTTTCAGTTTGAGCAGGAATGGGAGCGGCTCAAGGCAGCCTAGGAAGCCGGCGCCGCCCCTCATCCGGCCCTTCGGGCCACCTTCTCCCGTATAGCGACGGGGAGAAGGGAAAGGTGCTCCTACATCCCCTGCACGGCGTCGCAGGACACGTTTGGGTTCATGTCGGCGAAGGCGCCGGTCGGGTTCCGTTTCCAGGCCCAGACATGCAGCTCGTAGAACGGGCCGAGGCCGTAGCGGTTGGGCGCGGTGTTGAAGTTGAACAGATGGCCTTCGAGCGAGGCCGGGCCTTTCGCGGTGATATATTCGACGGCGATCAGCTTCAGCTTGCCGTTGGCCATCGGTTCGTACATCACCGCTTCCGGCTTGGCGACGTCGACGGCGTCGTCCTTCAGATAGGCGGCGTTGACGTAGTGGATGCCCATGGCGCCGCCGGTGAGGCCGCTGGCGCAAGGGATCGGCGCATAGCCTTCGGCCTTGGCAACCGCGATGTCCTCGAAGCGGCTGTTTACCGCCCGCACTTTTTCAGCGAGCGGATTGACGGTTTCGGCCGTGGCAGCGCCCGCTATCAGCATGACGATCGAGGCAGAAGCGCCGATGAAGCATCTGGTCAAGGTTTGAATACTCATTTGTCTCTCCAATTGGGTGGAGGCGCGCAAGCGGCGGGCCGGCCTGTCAAGGCCAACTCCGCACGCCGGCGACGCCTGTCGGTAAAGGGGTGGACGTTGATCCGTCTGTCGCGGATCAGTAGTGATGCCACCAATATTCCCAGTATTCGCGGGGCAATTCGCGTTCGCTCAGCCCGATGTCACGCATCAGATGGTCGTCCCGCGGGGGTAGCAGCCGACGCCGGTTCCGCAGTGGCGAAAACAGCGCCGACAGGGTCCGTCGCAGGAAGCCGCGCCGTGGCGCGGGAAAATCCGCCGTGGCGGATATTCCCGCGCTGTCCGGCAGGACATCAGGTCCGCCATCGACCGGAACGACATGGTCCTCATCGCTCTGCCGTCCGCCCGCCGGATCAGCGATAAAAGTAAGGGTCAAGGACCCGCACCTCCGTGATCTTGTCGACGGGAAGCGAGTTCTTCTGCGCCGTGCTGCGGATCGCCTCCGGCGAGGGCGCGTCGTAGATGCAGAAGCTCTTGCCCTTGTCGGGCGAGACGAAGGACTGCACCCAGGTGACGCCTTTCTCGGCATTGCGAGCGATGACGCCGCCCACCGCGGTGGCGCCGGCATCGTTCATGGGTACGTTCAGGCCTTCCGGGAAGGTGCGTTCAACGAGATAACGTGGCACGGTCGTCTTTCCTTTCGTGATTGGATGAAAGCGCGTCGCGCCGAAATGGATTCAAGCGCCGCGCCTTAAGTCCCTGTTTGATGCATGTCATTCGCCCAAAACCACTGCGCAGTTTTGAGCGACATGCACCAGGCTCGTTTCGAGCGAGGCAATCCCACCACGTCCGGAAACGCCGTGCATCGGAGCCATTCCCCATTTTGGCCGGGGCGATTCCCTATCTTTGGGACGTTTTATGTGGAAGATGACACTTCAATGTGTGGAAAGTCACATTGCTGTGCCGTTTCCCAGTTTATCGCGGCGGCGACCCGCCAAGATGGAAATTCCGATACGCGAGAGTGTGACGATGCTTCTGGAACGGCAGCCGCAGCTGCAGCAGATGGACGCCTTATTGGCGGAGGCAACAGGGGGACGCGGCCGCGTCGTGGCGCTGTCGGGCGAGGCCGGCGCCGGCAAGACGGCGCTGGTCGAGGCGTTCGCGAGCCGGCTGGATGAGGGTCCGGCCGTGCTTCGCAGCGCCTGCGAGGACCTGTCCATTCCTGATCCGCTGGGGCCGCTCTACGATCTGGCCCGCGACGCGCAGTGGGAAATGCCGCGGGCGCTCGACGGCCGCCAGGTGCAGCGGCTGCCACTGTTTTCCGAGGCGCTCGACGTCTTCGAGGCGAAAGGCCCTTGCCTGCTCGTCATCGAAGACCTGCATTGGGCCGATGACGCGACGCTCGATTTCGTGCGCTTCCTCGGCCGGCGTATCGCGAACACCCACATCCTGCTTCTGATCACGGCGCGAACCGACCGCAGCGAAGGACAGATGCGCGTGCGCCGGGCGCTCGGCGAGATCCCCGCCGGCAATATCCAGCGCATCGAAGTGCCGCTGCTCAGCGAAAGCGCGGTGCTCTCGCTTGCCAAGGCTGCCGAGCGCGATGGCGACGCAATCTACCGGGCGAGCGCCGGCAACGCGTTCTTCGTCACCGAGCTGCTCGCCGCGGAATGCGATGGCGCATTGCCGGCGAGCGTGCGTGACGCCGTGCTGGCGCGCGCCGAAAAATTGTCGCCGGGCGCCCGCTCGATGCTCGACGCGGTCTCGGTGTTTCCGCGCCGCGCGGACGCATGGGCGCTCAGCGGGCTTTGCGGAATTGCCGCCGCCGGCCAACTCGCCGAATGCGTCTCCAACGGCCTGCTCGAGGATTTCGGCGACGGCTACGCCTTCCGGCATGAGATCGCGCGCACCACCATCGAGATGGCGCTGACGCCGAGCCGCCGGCGCGAATACAATCAACGCGCGCTTGCAGCGCTGCAGGAAAATCCCCACGTCGCCACCGCGAGGCTGGTGCACCACGCCGTCGAAGCGCAGAATTTTGAAGCGGTGCGCGAGCTGGCGCCGCTCGCGGCGCGCGAGGCCTCCCGCATCGGCGCGCATCGCGATGCGGCCGGCCACTACGAGGTTGCCTTGCGATATGGAGGCGCCCTCCCGATTGCGGAGCGGGCGGAGCTTTATGAAGGACATGCGTTCGAGTGCCACCTGATCGGCCGCATCGAAGCGGCGATGGAGGCGCAGGAACAGGCGCGCCAGTTGCGCCAGACGCTGGGCGACCGGGTCAAGGAGGGTGACAGTCTCAGATCGCTGTCGCGCTTTGCTTATCTGCTCGGCAATCGCAAGACCGCGGACCGGTTCGCCGGACAGGCCGTGGAGCTTCTGGAAACGGCGCCCGACAGCGCCGAACTCGCCATGGCCTATTCCAATCTGTCGCAGCTCGCGATGCTGGCCGAGCGGCTTGAGGACACGCTGATGTTCGGCGGAAAGGCCGTCGAGCTGGCGGAGCGGCTCAACCGGCCCGACATCCTTTGTCACGCCCTCAACAATGTCGGGGCGGCCGGGCAATGGCTGGACTTCGCCAAGGGGCGGCGCGATCTCGCCCGCAGCCTTGGAATTGCCCTTACGGGCAACTTCCAGGAGCATGCGGCGCGCGCCTTCACGAACTGCGCCTGTGTCGAGATGAACAGGTTCAACCTCAAGGAGGCGGCGGCGTTCCTGGATCGCGGCATCGGCTATTGCGTCGAGAACGATCTCGCTACCTGGCGCGACTACATGCGTGGCGTGCAGGCGCAGCTTCTGCTCAGGCTCGGCCTTTGGGACGACGCCGCGGCAATGGCGCATGAGGTTGTCGACGACGAGGCAACGACGCCGTTGGTGCGCTATCCGTCGCTCATCGCGCTGGCGCGGTTGCGCATCCGCCGGGGAGATCCTTCGGCCGAGCCGGTTCTCGATGAGATGAAGCTGTTCCTGGACAAGGGCCTGGAGCTGCAACGCCTCGTGCCCTTCGCCGAGGTTATGGCCGAGCTGGCGTGGCTGGGCGAGGGCGACCCGGATGAAGCGCTGCGCCTGATCGCCCTTGCCGAAAGCCTGTCGCCGACGCGGGCGGTGTTTGGTGAGCTGGCGACCTGGCGGCAGCTTTTGTCGCCTGAAAGCGATCCCGGCGAGACCGACGGTATGACCGAGCCGCATCGCCTGCAATTGGCAGGCGACTGGCGCGCCGCCGCCGCGTTCTGGGCAAAGATGGACGCGCCGTTCGAACGGGCGCTTGCCTTGCTGCAAGGCGATGAACCGGCGCAGCGCGAGGCGCTCGACATTTTCGAGGCGCTCGGCGCAACGCCGGTGGCGCAGCATGTGCGCGGCATGATGCGGGAAAGCGGTGTGATCCACATTGCGAGGGGGCCGAGGCAGGCGACGCGCGCCAACCAGGCGGGCCTCACACAGCGCCAGATGGAGGTCCTGCAGCTTATCGAGCGAGGCTTCTCAAACAAGAAGATCGCCGCGCATATGGCCATCTCGCCGAAGACGGTCGATCACCATGTTTCGGCGGTGCTGGGGAAGCTGGAGGCCGTCTCGCGCGGCGAGGCCGCGGCCGCGGCGCGTGCGTCGGGGCTGGTGTGAGTCTTGGTAAGTGGGGGAAGCCTGAAACAAGTCCGGCGTTCTGATCGCCAGCGCCGGCGCCGCCCCTCATCCGCCCTTCGGGCACCTTCTCCCCGCAAGCGGGGAGAAGGAAAAAGGGTCAGGCGAAGGTGCCGTGGCAGTGCTTGTACTTCTTGCCGGAGCCGCAGGGGCAGAGCTCGTTGCGGCCGACCTTGCCCCAGGTCGAGGGGTTCTTCGGGTCGCGGTTTTCGGGCGCGACAATGGCATTTGATTCCTGACGCACGAGAAGCGCGGTCTCGCCGCCCTGGAAATCGTCCTCGCCGGTGGATCCGTCGATATGGCTGCCGAACATCTCCGGGGTTTCGGGCGGCGGCGCGTCCGCTGCCTGGCGCACCAGCTCGACGCGCATCAGCTGCGCGGTGACGGCCTGGCGCAGATTGCCGAGCATTGCCTGGAACAGCTCGAAGGCCTCGCTCTTATACTCCTGCAGCGGGTCGCGCTGGGCATAGCCACGGAAGCCGACGACCGAACGCAAATGGTCGAGATTGACGATGTGCTCGCGCCACAGATGGTCGAGCGTCTGCAGCACGACCGAACGTTCGACGTAGTTCATCACGTCGGGGCCGAAGCGATCGGCGCGCTCCTTGGCGGCGGCATCGGCCGCGGCCGTGATGCGCTCGCGGATGTCGTCCTCGGCGATGCCCTCTTCCTTGACCCAGTCCTCGATCGGCAGGTCGAGGTTGAGGTACTGCGCCACTTCCTCCTTGAGGCCGGCGACGTTCCACTGCTCGGCATAGGCGTTTTCGGGGATGTTCTTGGCGACGACCTCCTCGATGACGCCTTCGCGCATCTCGGCGATCGTCTCCGACAGGCCTTCGCCGTCCATGAGCTCGATGCGCTGCTCGAACACCACCTTGCGCTGGTCGTTCGAGACATCGTCATATTTCAACAGGTTCTTGCGGATGTCGAAGTTGCGGGCCTCGACCTTCTTCTGCGCCTTCTCCAGCGCCTTGTTGATCCAGGGGTGGATGATCGCCTCGTCTTCCTTGAGGCCGAGCTTCTGCAGCATGCCGTCCATGCGCTCCGAGCCGAAGATGCGCATCAGATCGTCCTGCAGCGACAGGAAGAATTTCGAGCGGCCCGGGTCGCCCTGGCGGCCGGAGCGACCTCTGAGCTGGTTGTCGATACGGCGCGATTCATGGCGCTCGGTGGCCAGGACATAGAGGCCGCCGGCGGCCAGCGCCTTTTCCTTCAGGCGCTCGACGTCGGCAATGATTTCCTTTTCCCGTGCCTCGCGCTCGGGCCCTGCGGGCATGTCGCCCAGTTCATCGGCGATGCGCATCTCGGCATTGCCGCCGAGCTTGATGTCGGTGCCGCGGCCAGCCATGTTGGTGGCGATGGTGATGGCGCCAGGCTTGCCGGCCTGGGCGACGATGGCCGCTTCGCGCTCGTGGTGGCGGGCGTTCAGAACTTCGAAGTCCTTGAAGCCGTCCTTGCGCAGGCGCTCGGCCAACTGCTCGGATTTCTCGATCGAGGTCGTGCCGACCAGCGTCGGCTGGCCCTTGGCGCTGGCCTCGCGGATCTCCTTGACGATGGCCTTGTACTTCTCTTCGACCGTCCGGTAGACCTCGTCGTCCTCATCCTTGCGGATGACCGGCAGGTTGGTCGGGATCTCGGTGACCTCGAGGCCGTAGATGTTGCCGAATTCCTCGGCCTCGGTCAGCGCCGTGCCGGTCATGCCGGCGAGCTTCTTGTAGAGACGGAAATAGTTCTGGAAGGTGACGGAGGCCAGCGTCTGGTTCTCCGGCTGGATCTGCACATGCTCCTTGGCTTCGAGCGCCTGGTGCAGGCCTTCCGAATAGCGGCGGCCGGGCATCATGCGGCCGGTGAACTCGTCGATGATGACGATTTCGCCGTTGCGCACGATGTAGTCCCTGTCCTTCTGGAACAGGAGATGCGCCTTGAGCGCATTGTTGACGTGGTGGACGATGGCGACGTTCTCGACGTCGTAGAGCGACTCGCCCTTGAGCAAGCCGGCCGCGGTCAGCAAGTTTTCGAGCTTCTCGGTGCCTTCCTCGGTGAAGATCGTGGTCTTCTGCTTCTCATCGACCTCGTAGTCGGCCGGGCCGAGCTTCAGCATGAAGGCGTCGATGGTGTTGTACATCTCCGAGCGGTCCTCGAGCGGACCGGAAATGATCAGCGGCGTGCGGGCCTCGTCGACCAGGATGGAATCGACCTCGTCGACGATCGCGTAATTGTGGCCGCGCTGCACCATCTGGGCGCGCTCGTACTTCATGTTGTCGCGCAGATAGTCGAAGCCGAGCTCGTTGTTGGTGGCGTAGGTGACGTCGCAGGCGTAGGCCTCGCGGCGTTCCTCGTCGGAGAGGCCGTGGACGATAACGCCGACCGAGAGGCCGAGGAATTTGTAGACGCGGCCCATCCATTCGGAGTCGCGGGTGGCGAGATAGTCGTTGACGGTGACAACGTGGACGCCCTGGCTGGCGAGCGCATTGAGATAAACCGGGAGAGTGGCGACCAGCGTCTTGCCCTCGCCGGTGCGCATCTCGGCGATGCCGCCATTGTGCAGCACCATGCCGCCGATCAACTGGACGTCAAAGGGCCGCATGCCAAGCACGCGGCGGGCCGCTTCGCGCACCGTGGCGAAGGCAGGGACCAGGAGGTCTTCGAGCGAAGCGCCGTTGGCGAGATCCTGGCGGAATTTTTCCGTGCGGCCCCTGAGATCGGCGTCGGAAAGCGCCTGCATCTCGTTTTCCATGGCGTTGATGGCTTCGACCCTGGGCCGGGTCGACTTGACGCGGCGGTCGTTGGAGGAACCGAAAACCTTACGGGCGAGACCGCCGAGACTGACCATCCAATGGTCCTTTCGATAGCAATTTTAGTCGTTTGCGACGGACACCGGGCGGGCCCATCAAATCCGCGTGAATGCGGGCAAACGCAAAAAGCGCCCGGAAAACGGTTCTGGACGCCAAGTCGTTGGACAGATAAGAGGGGGCTCAATCGATGTCAACGCCGCGTTAGCCCTATGGGCAGCGCCAAATTCCGCCATAATCCGACTGATCTGGAACCCTTTCGCTCACGCGAACCTTATTGGCAATCCCCATTGGAGTTTATCTTGATGTCCCTGTCGTTCCGCCGCGCCTCGCTCGCCAGCCTCGGTCTGGCCTTCGGGTTCTCGGCTCTTTGCCTGTCGCCGCTGATGGCGCAGGAGACCAAGCCCGCCCAGCCGGACGCCACGGCGCCTGCAACTGCTCCCGCCGCGCCGGTTGATCCCAATGCCGTGGTTGCCACCGTCAATGGCGAGAAGCTGACCGAGGCCGACCTGCAACTCGCCGAAGGCGAACTTTCGCAGCAGTTCGCGCAAATGCCGCCGGAACAGCGTCGTGCCGCGGCTCTTTCGGCGGCGATCGAAATCCGCGTCATGGCCAAGAAGGCGGTCGATGCGGGCCTCGACAAGGATCCGGATTTCCAGCGCCGCATGGCTTTCCTGCAGTCGCGCGCGCTGCATGGCGAGGTCGTCGAGAAGGAAGTCGTCGACAAGGTGACGGACGCCGACGTGCGCGCCCGCTACGACCAGGAAATCGCCAACACGCCGCCGGTCAATGAAATCCACGCCCGTCACATCCTCGTGAAGACGAAGGAAGAGGCCGAGGCGATCATCAAGCAGCTCGACGGCGGCGCCGACTTCCAGAAGCTCGCCAACGAGCACACCAGCGATCCGAGCGGCAAGACCAATGGCGGCGACCTCGGCTGGTTCGGCCCGGGACAGATGGTGCCGGAATTCGACAAGGCAGCCTTTGCGCTCGACGTCGGCAAATATTCGAAGGAGCCGGTGCAGTCGCAGTTCGGCTGGCACGTCATCAAGCTCGAGGACAAGCGCGCCAAGCAGCCGCCGGCATTCGACGACGTCAAGGACCAGGCCAAGCAGGCGGTGATCCGCGACAAGTATTTCGCCATGGTCAAGGATCTGCGCGCCGCCGCCAAGGTCGAGATCCCGGACGAGAAGCTCAAGAAGGACATCGACGCGCTGGAAGCCGGCAAGTAATCCGCTACCGGCAGGGTAATCCGGCAAAGGGCGTCTTCGGGCGCCCTTTCGCTTTTGAAGGGTCAGGCGGTCATTATTCCTCGCGTGATGTACCTTACGGCGGCGTGGATCGCCGCCTCGTCCTCGTCGAGCCGTTTGGTCAGCAGATGCCGCCAGGCGAAGGAAGCGATCAGGTCGGCGACGATCCCGGCATCGACATCGGCCGCTACCTCGCCTCGCGCCTTGGCGCGCTCGATCATCCGGCCGGTATGGGTGCGGCGGCCTTTTGAATACTCGGCAAGTGCAGCCGCGGCTGTCTCGTCCGACTGCGCCTCGGCGATCAGCGAGCGGAAGATGTTGCCGGACGGGGTGTCGCGCCAATGCGCGAACAGGTTCTCGAGGAAGCCGGCGAGATCATCCTCGATGTTTCCGGTGTCGGGCGTCTCGACGCGCTTCTGCCGCTGGTAGACCTCGATCAGCAGCGCCGCCTTGTTCGGCCACCAGCGATAGATGGTCGGCTTTCCCGCCCGCGCCCGCCGGGCGACGGCCTCGATCGAGAAGCCGGCATAGCCGGCCTCGCGCAGCACCGTCTCGGCGGCCTCGATGATGGCGTCGGCGCTCTCGGGATTGCGCCTGGCGCCGATCGATTTACGCCCGCGCGCTGCGGCCTCGCCCATCAGGGTCTTCCTTAGCCGGTGAATCTGTCGTCGATCATATTGGCTTCGCGACTGAAACAAAACGATCCGTTTTGGGTTGCCAGGTGGTCGGTCCGGCCGGTGAGGCGCGGCCAGAACGCCCTTGCGCCGGGGCGCGCTATCGGGCAAACCGGCCTTCCTTTCGCTTCATTGCCGCTCCGGGGTCACGATGTCCGCTACGATTTCGCCGCTCGCACCGAAGAAATACCCGAAGATGCCGGTCATCGAGGGTGTCCGCATCGCGACCGCCGAAGCCGGTATCAAATACCGGAATCGTACCGATCTGCTCGCCATGGTCTTCGATCCGGGCACGGCCGTTGCCGGCGTGTTCACCAGATCGAAATGCCCCTCGGCGCCGGTCGACTTTTGCCGCCAGAACCTGCCTGCGGGCAAGGCGCGCGTCCTGGTGGTCAACTCCGGCAATGCCAACGCCTTCACCGGCAAGAAGGGCAAGGCTTCGACCGCGCTGACCGGCGAGGCGGCGGCCAAGGCCGCCGGGTGCTCCGAGAGCGAGGTGTTCCTGGCCTCGACCGGCGTCATCGGCGAACCGCTCGACGCCACCAAATTCAGCCATCTGCTCGCCGGGCTGGTCAAGGACGGCAAGCCGGACCTGTGGACCGAGGCGGCCAAGGCCATCATGACCACCGACACCTATCCGAAGGTCGCGTCGGCGACGGTCAAGCTCGGCGACACCGACGTCACAATCAACGGCGTCGCCAAGGGCGCAGGCATGATCGCGCCCGACATGGCGACGATGCTCTCCTTCATCGCGACCGACGCGCCGATCGCGGCACCCGTGCTGCAGGACCTGTTGTCGCGCGGCACGGCCAAGACCTTCAATGCCGTGACCGTCGACAGCGATACCTCGACCAGCGACACGCTGCTTTTCTTCGCCACCGGCAAGGCCGCTGCGCGCGGCGCGCCGGCGATCAGCGATGCCAAGGATGTGCGGCTCGGCGCATTCCGCCGGGCGCTCGGCAAGGTGCTGAAGTCACTGGCGCTGCAGGTGGTGCGCGACGGCGAGGGCGCGCGCAAGCAGGTCGAGGTCACCGTGACCGGCGCCAAATCGGCGCGCTCGGCCAAGCGCGTTGCGCTCTCGATCGCCAATTCGCCGCTGGTCAAGACGGCAGTGGCGGGCGAGGACGCCAATTGGGGCCGCGTTGTCATGGCGGTAGGCAAAGCCGGCGAGCCGGCCGACCGCGACCGGTTGTCGATCTGGTTCGGCGACAATCGGCTCGCGCATGAGGGCGAGCGCGATCCTGGATATTCGGAGGAAGCGACCTCGGCCTACATGAAGCGCGACGATATCAGCATCCGCGCGGATCTTGGCATCGGCCGCGGCAAGGCGACGGTGTGGACCTGCGACCTCACCAAGGAATATGTCGCCATCAATGGCGATTACCGGAGCTGATGGTGCCGGTGTCCAGGCATCCGACGAGTGTGCTTGCGGTCGTGCGCCGCTACGAGGCGGCCGGCTTCCGCGCCTGGCCGGCGGCGGCCGTCCATTATGACGGGACCTGGGTGGTGCGGCTCACGGCCGGGCACCCCGCCAAGCGCCTGAACTCGGTCAATCCGCTCGATCCTGGCGACACGCACGCCATCGAAGAACGCATCGGTCGCGCCGCAAGGCGCTTCGATGCCTATGGCCGGCCGCTGACCTTTCGCATGTCGCCGCTGTCGGGGCAGGTGCTGTCGACGCATCTCGACAAGAACGGCTGGAACAGGTTCGACGAATCCCTGGTCATGCGGCTGCCGTTGAAAGAGGTCGAGCTCGGCGCGGCCATGGACCAGATTCCGCTCAAGGACATCAGCCGCTTCATCGGCGCTTCGCTCAGGACGGGCGGCTCGGATGCCGCGCTTCGGCCCGGCCTGTCCGAGGTCATCGGCGCCATCCAGCCGGAAGCGGGGCTGTTCGCGCTCGAGGACGGCAACGAGCCATTGGCGACGCTGATCTGCGTTCATGACGGCGATCTTGCCGGGCTGTTCGAGGTCGCCACCGAAAAATCGGCGCGCAAGAAAGGCCATGGCCGCAATCTCATCCTGTCGGCGCTGAAATGGGCCCGGTTGCGCGGCGCGCGCGAGGCCTGGCTGCAGGTCGAGGCCAGCAACGTGCCGGCGCTCTCGCTCTACCGGTCGCTCGGCTTCGAGGAAGTCTATCGCTACCATTATCGACGGCCGCCGGGCGCATGAGCGAGGTCAGGCCAGCCGGAAAGCGCCTGCTGCTGGTCGCCGCCTGCGCGCTGGTCGATACCGACCGGCGCGTGCTTCTGGCGCAGCGCCCGCAGGGAAAGCAGCTGGCCGGCCTTTGGGAGTTTCCAGGCGGCAAGGTCGAGCCCGGCGAGACGCCGGAGGAGTGCCTGGTCCGCGAGCTACATGAGGAACTCGGCATAGAGACGGAGATTCCGTGCCTGGCGCCGCTCACCTTCGCCAGCCACTCCTATGACGATTTCCATCTCTTGATGCCGCTTTATGTCTGCCGGCGGTTCCGTGGCATCGCGCAGCCGAGGGAAGGGCAAGGGCTCAAATGGGTCAGGCCGCGGCAGATGCGCGACTATCCGATGCCGCCGGCCGACGCGCCGCTGATCCAGTTCCTCATCGACCTTTTGTAATTTCGCGGCCTGCGTTTGCGACAGTTCACCGTTTCCCGGGGACGGCGATGTTTCACACTTTTTCCTGGAGCTGCTTTAGCCAGCGTTAATGGAAGATTTATCTCGACATGAAAAATTGCGCGAAGCCGTTTCGCGCGGCGATATCGTCGATTCGACTGGGAAACACGGCATGAGCCTTGAAAGAGACTGGGACTCGATCCGGCCCGACCGAGGCTTTCGCGCGGTGGACGCGGGCATGGGCATCCTGCGGGTCACGCTTCTCTTCGGTTCGGCCGCGGTGGCGCTGGCGCTGATCGCAACGCCTTTCCTGGACAACCAGACCCGGTCGCAGAGCGCCCGCGACGGCTTCGCCGGCGGGCTCGACATGACAGCGACCGGATCGATCGGCCATCGCACCAATACATATACGGTGCGCCGCAGCGTGCTGCAGCCGTTTCCCAGTTCAATCTGCGTCATCCGCAATAACGGCAGCCGCAGCGGCGAGTGCTGACGTGGTTAACGATTTTCTGGGATAGCGGCGTTTCACTCGCCGTTAAGCCTTTCCCGTTAACCTTTCTTAACGGGTAGGACATTAGAATTCCTGCATGAGGGATCGATGACCATGAAAAACCTGCTGCAGCAATTCATTGAAGATGAAACGGGCGCTACGGCTATTGAATATGGCCTGATCCTTACCGTGCTGTCGCTTGTAATCATTGGCGGCGTCGGCAAGGCCGCGGATGCGCTCCAGTGGCTGTTCAGCGACAACAACAGCAGGCTGGTCAACGCCTTCGCCCGCTGACGACGCCGGTCAGGTATTCAAGGGCGCAGCCGTCAACTCTTCGGCGGGTTCTCCAGGATCGCCTTCAGCGAGACCTTGGCCGATCCGGGCTTGAGCGGCTTCTGCTGCGAGGCGTCGGGCGCCCAGCCGGACATCCACACGATCGAAAAGCTTGCGCGGATACGGCCGTCCGGGTCCGAGAACCGTTCTGCGTAGATTTCGGCGGCGCGGGCAAACAAGCGTCTGCTTCCTGGCCGCCTGCTGCGATCGATGAGCGCGCTGGTTTCACCCATGGCGCGCAGATCGGCGGCGAGATCGAACAGCGTATCGTAGCGCACCGTGACCGTTTCGACATCGGCGACGGGCAATGCCAGACCGGCGCGCTGCAGCAGCGCACCGGCGTCGCGCACGTCGGTGAAAGGAAGAATGCGCGGGCTTGCGCCTCCGTAAAGCTCCGTCTCTGCCGCAAGCATGCTTTCGCGCAATTCCGCTAATGTGCCGGCGCCGGCGAGAGCGCCGAGGAACAGCCCGTCCGGTTTCAGCACCCGGCGGATTTGCGCGAGCAGGCCCGGAATGTCGTTCATCGCGTGCAGCGAGAGAAGGGAGACGACGAGATCGAGGCTGCCTTCCTCGAATGGCACGGTCTCCGGCGGCGCCACCAGGCCGGGGCCGGCCAGAAGCGCTTCGTCGATCTCGACGCGCGCTATTTCGCCGGCTTTGCCGCTGCCGGCGAGCACATCGGCCGCCGCCGATGTCTGGCAAAACAGCGCGGCCGCCTTGCTGAAGCGGCGCTCCACCGCATCCAGCCGGTCGGCAAGATCTTCCGCCGCTCGCCGCATCAGGAAATCGGCGCCTTCGACGGGGCGGGCGAGAGCCCGGCGCTTGTGCGCGAGCCAGAGCTCAGTGTCGATCAAGGGCTGCAATGAAAAGCTTCCTGTTGTCCGCACGTGCCGGAGTGATGTTAAGGTGGCGCGGGGTTCCAATCACGTGGCCGATCCGGTGCGCAAGATCAAGACCAGCGCGGTTCAGGATATGACCCGGCAGGCACTGGCCTGGCCGGCGCGCCTGTTGTTTCCGCCGGTTTGCGCCGGCTGCCGTCGCCATGTGTCGCAGCCTGGCGTGTTGTGCGGCGCCTGCTGGCCGAAGCTGAGGCTGTTGGAAAAGCCCTGGTGCCCGGTGATGGGCACGCCCTTCTCCCATGACATGGGCGAGGGATTTCTTTCGGCGGAGGCGATCGCCGATCCGCCGCCCTTCGAGCGGGCGCGCGCCGCTGTCGTCTATTCGGGCGTCGCGCGTCAGATGGTGCAGGGGCTGAAATATCAGGACCGCACCGACCTCGCGCCCTGGATGGCCAACTGGATGATCCGCGCCGGGGCGGAATTGATCGCGGAGGCCGATCTGGTCGTGCCGGTGCCGTTGCACTGGCGGCGCTTCTTCCGGCGCCAGTTCAACCAGTCGGCGGAACTCGGGCGGGCCGTTTCAAAGCTCAGCGGGCTGCCATTCTCGCCAGCCGCGGTCCGGCGCGTGAAGCTGACGCGCCAGCAGGTCGGGCTCGAACGGCATGAGCGCGAGGAGAATGTGCGCGCCGCCTTTCGCGTGCCGCCGGACGCCGAAATCGAGATTTCGGGCCGCCGGGTGTTGGTCGTCGACGACGTCTACACCACCGGCGCCACGGTAAGAGCGGTCGCCAAGGCGCTCAAGAGGGGTGGCGCCGGAGCGGTCGACATCCTCACTTTCGCCCGCGTCCTGCCTGGGGACTTTCGGCCCGATGAGTCCGCGACTATATAGGTTTGAGTTGTTGTTTTGCTGCATGTCGTTTTCGTACCCATTGGACGGCATGCGTGAGGATTGCCGGCCAATGGCTGATGTGACGATCTATACCCGCATGATGTGCGGCTACTGCAGCGCTGCCAAGCGGCTGCTCGACCGCAAGGGCGTGGCCTATAAGGAGCACGACGCCTCGTTCTCGCCGGAACTGCGCCAGGAAATGATTTCCAAGGCGCATGGGCGAGCGACCTTTCCGCAGATTTTCATCGGCGACACGCATGTCGGCGGCTGCGACGACCTCCACGAGCTGGAGTCGCAGGGCCGGCTGGACACTCTGCTCGCCAACGGGAGATGATCATGGGTAGTTTCAAGGCCGCCGCCGTGCAGATGCGTTCGGGCACAAGCCCGGAGCGCAACGCCGCCGACATGGAGGTACTGGTCCGGCAGGCCGCTGGCCAGGGCGCCACCTATGTCCAGACGCCGGAAATGACCGGCGCGCTGATCCGCGACAAGCAGGCGGGGGCGGCCGCCTTTACCACCGAGGACAGGGACGTGGTCGCCGCGACCGCGCGCAGACTGGCGAAGGAGCTCGGCATTTATCTGCATGTCGGCTCGACCGCGATCCTGCGCGCCGACGGCAAGCTGGCCAACCGCGCGTTCCTGTTTTCGCCGGACGGCGCCCTGATCGCCGGCTATGACAAGATCCACATGTTCGATGTCGACCTCGACAATGGCGAGAGCTGGCGTGAATCCGCGTCCTACGAGCCGGGAACGGAAGCGATGGTGACCGACATCGACGGGACGAAGCTGGGCTTTGCCGTTTGCTACGACCTGCGCTTCCCGCAGCTGTTCCGCGCCGAGGCGATGGCCGGGGCCGAGGTGCTGACCGTTCCCGCCGCCTTCACGCGCCAGACCGGCGAGGCGCATTGGCATGTTCTGCTGCGTGCACGCGCCATCGAAAACGGCGCCTATGTGGTCGCCGCCGCGCAGGGCGGCCTGCATGAGGACGGGCGCGAGACCTATGGCCATTCGCTGATCATCGACCCATGGGGGCGGATCATCGCCGAGGCCGCCCATAACGAACCCGGGGTGATCGTCGCCGAGATCGATCCGGCGCAGTCCTCTGCCGCGCGCCGCAAGGTCCCCAATCTGAAGAACGCGCGGGATTTCTCCGTCAACGCCGTGACAAGCGAGGCGCCGCGCCTCAGGGGTGCTGCCTCTTGATCCGCTTTTCCCTGATCTGCGAACACGAGCACGAATTCGAGGCCTGGTTCCGCAGCAATGACGACTTCGATACCCAGAAGAAGCGCGGTTTCGTCGATTGCCCGAGCTGCGGCTCGCACAAGATAGAGAAGGCGCTGATGGCGCCGGCCGTCTCGACCTCACGCAAGCAGGAAAAGGTGGCGCTCGCCATGGGCGAGGCGCAAAAGCAGGCGCTGGCTCAGCTGAAGGCGCTGGCCGAGAAGGTGCGCGAGAACGCCGACTATGTCGGCGACAAGTTCGCCGAGGAAGCGCGCAAAATCCATTTCGGCGAGACCGATCCGCGTGGCATCTATGGCGAGGCGACGCGGGAAGAGGCGCAAAGCCTCATCGAGGACGGTGTCGAGTTCATGCCGATCCCGAGCTTTCCAGACGACCGGAACTAAGCTGAAGCTAACTCAGACTCACGATCAGCTTTTCCAACAATTTTGCCAGCGTCTCCCGATCCTCGCGCGTCAAGCCGGCGAGGATTTCATGCTCGTTGGCGACGTGGGCGCTGAGCGCCTCGTCGATGAGCTCGCGGCCTTTCACGGTGAGCTCGACGACAACGCCACGCCGGTCGCTTGGGTGTGGCGCGCGCCGGGTCAGACCTGCCTTCTCCAGGCGGTCGAGGCGGGCGGTCATGGCGCCCGACGTGACCATCGTCGCCTCATAGAGCTCGGTCGGCGTCAGCGCGTAGGGTGTGCCCGACCGGCGCAACGTGGCCAGAACATCGAATTCGCCGGATTGCAGCCCGAAGCGGGCGAAAACCGGCGCGAGGCGGTCACGCGCAATCAGCGACGAGGCCTCGTTCAGCCGCCCGATCACCCCCATCGGCGATACGTCGAGATCCGGCCGTTCTTTTTGCCACTGCCCGATGGCCCTTGTCGCGCGATCCATATGTCTCACCGAAAAGTATCTTGATATTAAGAATCTTTATGCTATCTTACCTGAAGATCAGGCGGTGGCCAAGATGGATGTGAAGGAGGTAGGCGTGGAGGACAGACCGATGAGATTTCTCTGGGATTCGGCGATTGGCCTTCTTGTAGTGACAGGCGGGCTGCTCGGCATGACGCTGCCGTTCGGCAAGCTCGCCACCGCCGCCGGCGTGCCGGCCATGGTCTGGGCGTTCGTCATTTCGCTGGGCGCCGGTGGTGTGCTGCTTCTGGCGCTTCTGCTGCGCGGCGAGCGCATGCGGCTGACGCCGCACAAGCTGCGCTATTTCTTCATCACCGCCGCGATTTCCTATGCCTTTCCCAATCTTTTGATGTTCTCGGCCATTCCGCATCTCGGCGCCGGCTACACCGGCATCATGTTCACGCTGTCGCCGGTCGTCACGCTGGTGTTCTCGATCCTGCTCGGCGTCAGGCGCCCCAATCTGCTCGGCGTCCTCGGCATTGCCGTCGGCTTCGTCGGCGCGGTGATGGTCGCGCTGACGCGCGGCGAGGCCGGGCAGCCGGCCGATTATTTCTGGGTGGCGATCGGGCTGCTCATTCCGGTCAGCCTGGCCGCCGGCAACATCTACCGCACCGTCGACTGGCCGGACGGCACCGGCCCGATAGAGCTTGCCGTCGGTAGCCATCTGGCGTCGGCCGCGCTGCTTCTCCTTGGCATCCTGGCGCTATTCGGCTGGCAAGCCTTCGTTCCGCTCGGCGGCGTGCCGCTGGTGGTCGCGGGCCAGGTTGCGTCGGCCTCGGCGATGTTCGCCTTCTTCTTCCGCCTGCAGGCGGTCGGCGGCCCGGTCTATCTCAGCCAGATCGGCTATGTGGCGGCGGCCGTCGGTCTGTTCGCCGGCACGATCTTCCTCGGCGAGCACTACCAGCTTCTGACCTGGCTGGGCGCCGCCATCATCACGGCCGGCGTCTTCATCACGACCAAGGCGCAAAGCCAGAACGGCGCGCCGGCGCCGGTTCGGATCGAGCCGGCGTCGTCCCGTAGCTAATCCTCCTTGCCGGCGGGTTCCGGTTGCGGGTGGCGGCGGCGATGGGTGGCGGCGGCACGCGCCGCCTGCTCGTAGATGCCCGTCATCAGCTCCAACGTGCGCGCGACGTCCTCGAGCTTTTCGGCCATCTCGGGAATGCGCTTCACCGCTTCGATGAGCAGGACCGAACGGATATCGGCGTAGCGTTCCGTCACCCGGTAGCCCAGCGGCGTCACCTCATAAGTCACGCCGGCCCTGCCGCTGCCGGTGCGCGTGATCAGCCCGCCCTTCAAGAGCTTGCGCAGGCTGTACTGGATGTTGGGAATGTCGTCGCGATTGGTCATCTGGGCGAGATCGCGGACGCTTTTCGGCCGGTCGTTCATCCTGATGATGTGGAGCAGCGCGTTTTCCGGACCGCTGGCGGAAAACTCGATCACGGTGGCGAGGCACTCTGCCTGCCAGTGGCCGAACGCTTCGTATGAGCGCATCAGGGCGTATTCGACCTCGGTGACATCGATTTCCAGCGGCGTGCGCGCCAGATGCCAGCCGCGATCCAGCAACTTGTCCTGTGTTTCCAAAGATTTGCGCCGCTCGTTCATCTGCCTCTCCCTCACCACAAGGATGCGCCGATCCGTGCGATTGCGTCTATATGAATTTATGATAGACTTTCTATCATAAATTATAGCGAAAAACGGAGGAGAACATCGTCATGAGCATGCTCGACAAGTCCGCGCCCGGCACGCAGCCTTTCCTTCTCGGCACCTTCGCGTCCAACTGCTCCGGCGGCATGACCGTCACCAAGGTCGCCGAACGCTGGGACAATTCCTGGGACAACAATCTGCGCCTTGCCCGTCTGCTCGACGATGCCGGCATCGACTTCATGCTGCCGATCGCCCGCTGGATCGGCTATGGCGGGGAGACCAACTTCCACGGCAATGTGCTGGAGACAATCACCTGGGCGGCGGGGCTGCTCGCGCTCACCCGCAACATCACCGTCTTCTCCACCACCCACACGGCGGCCAATCATCCGGTGGTCGTGGCCAAGCAACTGGCGACCATCGACCAGATCAGCCGCGGCCGCATCGGCCTCAACGTCGTCGCCGGCTGGAACAAGCCGGAATATGAGGCGCTTGGGCTCACGCTGCCCGACGACCACACCACGCGCTACGGTTATGCGCAGGAGTGGTTCGATATCGTGCGCGCCTTATGGAGCCGTACGGAAGCCTTCGACTGGGACGGCGCTTGGTTCAAGCTCAAGAACGTGCTCGGCGATCCGCGTCCGTCGTCACCGCTGCCGATCCTCAACGCGGCGGGTTCGGAAGAGGGGCGCAAATTTGCCGTCCGCAATGCCGATTTCCTATTCACGCCGGCCATCGACCTCTCGCGCTCAAAGGATGAGATCGTGGCGCTGAAGGAGCAGGCCAATGCGGCTGGCAGAAAAGTCGATGTGCTGACCTTCGCCCATGTCGTCTGCCGGCCGACGGAAAGGGAAGCCAGGGACTATCTCGAACATTTCGGCCGCGCCAACGCCGATTGGGCGGCCGTCGACAATCTGGTGCGGCTGCAATTCGCCCACGCGCAATCCTTCCCGCACGACCTTCTGGCGCTCATCCGCGACCGCATGGCGGCGGGCCATGGCGGCTTCCCGCTCACTGGCACGCCCGAGCAGGTGGCCGACGGCATCACTGCGCTGCACGAAGCCGGCTTCCGCGGCTCGACCTTGTCCTTCGTCGATTATGTCGAGGAATTCCCCTATTTCCGCGACACGGTCCTGCCTATTCTCGAAGAAAGAGGCGTTCGCATCGCGCCGGCCGCCATGCAGTCGGCAGCTTAGGAAAAAGGAGGTGGCAATGCCCACGGCAGAAGGCCAGGTCAGCGTAGCAGACTTCCGCGCCGCGATGCGGCTCATCGTCGGCAATGTGAGCGTCATCACCGCAGGCGTCGGTGACGACCGCACAGGCCTCGTCGTCATTTCCGTGGTGTCGCTGTCTGCGGAGCCGCCGAAGGTGATCGCCTGCGTCAACCGCTCGTCGTCGACCTGGCCGATCATCGAGCGTTACCGGCATTTCGGCGTCAACTCACTCGGCCCCCAGCATCAACGGGTCGCCGAGCGCTTTTCCGGCTTCGGCGGCATCAAGGGCAAGGATCGCTACGAGGGCGCCGAATGGACGACGCTGAAGACCGGCGCATCGCTGCTTACCGACGCGGTGGCCGCTTTCGATTGCAGCCTCGACGAGATGATCGACCGCGGCACCCATTCGATCGTCATCGGCTCGGTCGAAGCGGTCAGGACCCAGGACGCCGGCCAGGCGCTGATCTACTGGCGCGGTGGCTATCGGCCACTAGAGGCGTGAGATGAGCGGCCCCGGCTGCACAACTCAGACCGAAGCTTTCTCCGCCAGCACCATGTAGTTGACGTCCATGTCCCTGGACCTCTGCCAGCGGTCGGCCAGTGGATGATAGATGACGCCGGTGCGGTCGATCACCGTGAGGCCGGCGGCACCCAGCGCCTTTGCCAGTTCCTCCGGCCGCACCAGCTTGCCGAACTGATGCGTGCCGCGCGGCAGCCAGCGCAGAACATATTCGGCGCCGATAATGGCGAGGCCGAGCGCTTTCAGCGTACGGTTGATGGTGGCGACGAACATGATGCCGCCCGGGCGGACCATCTGGCCGCATTTGGCGACGAACAGGTCGACATCGGCGACATGCTCGACCACTTCCATGTTGAGGATGACATCGAAGGTTTCGCCGGCCTCCGCCAGCGCCTCGGCCGTGGTGGCGCGATAGTCGACGCTGACGCCGGCCTCCGCCGCATGCAGCCTGGCGACCTCTATGTTGGTGGCGGAAGCGTCGGCGCCGACGACATCGGCGCCAAGCCTGGCCATCGGCTCGCACAAAAGCCCGCCGCCGCAGCCGATATCGAGGAAGCGCAGGCCCTCGAAGGGCCGCGCGGCGCGCGGATCGCGGCCGAAGCGCGCCGCCACCTGGTCGCGGATATAGGCAAGCCGCACCGGATTGAACTTGTGCAGCGGACGGAACTTGCCGTTCGGGTTCCACCATTCGGCGGCAAGGGCGGAGAAGCGTTCGACTTCTCCGGCATCGATGGTCGATCGGCGGGGTTCTGGCATAGGCGGGCCTCCTCGAAGAAGTCGGGGAACGCTAGCAAGTCGGGTCCTGGGCTGAGAAAGTCAAGGCAGGTTTTTCGGCTGCTGCCACGAGCGCTAGCCATCTGAGCGGAGTGGGAGGGTGCGGGCCTCGTTCTGTCAGCATCTGGCAGCTCGATCGCTTCGCGGCCGAAACAAATCGCGTGGGCGAACGAAAAGCTGGCATGAACCAGAGCTTGGCGCGGGCTGAGACGAGAGGTGGCAGATGCGAATTCTGGCTTCGATGTTCTGGAAACGGCTCGATCTGGAGGGTCACGACGCTTGCCGACTTGCCGAGACGGCGGGCGGGCTGATCCTTAAAGGCCACGCGCTTTTTGCGCATGAAAGCGGCCCGTGCAGCCTTGCCTACGAGGTGGATTGCGACTCCGGCTGGCGCACGCGCAGTGCACGGGTCGACGGTTTTTGCGGCGCGCGGGAGTGGCACTACCGGATTGAGCGGCTTGCCGACGGCCAGTGGCTGCTGAACGGCGCAAGCCAGGCGGAGGCTGCCGGCCTCATAGACATCGATCTCGGTTTCACGCCGGCAACGAACCTCCTGCCGATCCGCCGCTTCGATCTTGGCGTCGACATGGCGACGCCAGCGCCCGCGGCTTATCTCGCCTTTCCCGAGCTCAGGCTTTCGCGTCTGGAGCAGAGCTACAGGCGGCTTGACGAGAGCCGCTATGGCTACGCGGCGCCGATGTTCGGCTACGATGCCGTCCTGGAAGTCTCTCCGGCCGGCTTCGTTCTCGACTATCCCGGCCTGTGGACCTGCGTCGCGCGCCCGGGTTGAGCCGTTGGCTCAGCTGTGCGGTTTTTAACATCAAATTTACTGGATTGGCGATTTCGCGGGCGTGATCGGGATTTGGCATGTACATTGCCGGTCCGAGTATCGGGACGACCTGGTGCGGATCAGAACCCAGATCATTGCCACTCTGCTGAGCGCCGCGACCCTGATCGGGCTGGTGGGCGTCATCGCGATATTTTCGCAGATGTCGTTGACCAAGTCCGCTGCGCTTGCCGAAGCGACAAGCGTGGGGCAGCAGCTTGCCGAGACAATCGCCTTCAAGGCCTCCGATGCGCCACGCCCGCTGTTCGATAGGCCCGAGGCGCTGCGTGACTTCGTGACCGCGCAGCATCGCCTTTCAAAACGCGATCTTGTCGTCGTCGATCGCGGCAAGATCATCGTGGCCGATATCCCGGGTGAGGAACAAAATCTCGGCAAGCCGTTCGACCACGACAGCGGCAATGAACTCGGCCGCACGCTTGACGACGGCCAGCCGCGCGACTTCGTCGAAGACAGCAAGGATGTATCCGAGGCGATCGATCTGGTTGCGGTGCCGATCGTGGCCGCGCCCGGCAACGTCGTCGGGGCCGTGCTGTTCGAGTATACACCGCTGCTGCGCGCGGCTCAGAATCGCACCAACACAATGCTGTGGGTCGTCGGCCTCTCCACAGCAGCCGCCATGCTCATTGCCACACTCTCCGCTTTCCTGCTGCTCAGCCGTTTTGGCGCCGGCCTTTCGGGTCTCAACAAAGGCATCGAAGCGCTGGCGCGCGGCGAGGCAGGCGCGCGGATCGGCCGCGTCTCCAAGGACGAGTTCGGGAAGTTGGCGCGAGGCTTCGACAACATGGCCTCGGAGCTCGAATCGTCGCGCCGGCAACTCGTCGACCAGAAGGCCTATATCGAGGATATCGTGCACACGGTGGCCGAGGGAATCGTCGTCATCGACGGCGAGGGGCGGATCGTATCGGTCAATCCGGCCGCCGCCGACATTGCCGGGCGGCATGCCAGCAAGATCGAAGGGCACGACTGGCGCTCGGTGCTGGAGATGCGCGGACCATCGGGAGACCGGCTGGCGCAGGGCGCGTCCCCGGTCGAGCTGGCGCTCGCCACCGGCCGTCGGCATCAGGCGGAGGTGCGACTGGTAAAGCCCGACGCATCGCAGATGCCGGTGGTCGCAAGCTGCAACCCGCTCAACCGCGCCGGCGGCGGCATCGTGCTGACGCTGAGCGACATCAGCGAACTGCGCAGCGCCGAACGGGCGGTGAGCGACCGCGCCGAAGAACTGGCGGTGCTCAATCGTGAGCTTAAAGAGACCTCGCAGGCCACCAACCGCCTGGTGAAGCTTGGCGAGCTGCTGCAGGCATGCGTCACCTTCCAGGAGGCGTTTTCCGTCGTCGGCTCGGCGATGCCGGACTTTTTCGGCGGCCTGAGCGGCACCGTGCATCTGACCAGCGCCTCGCGCAACCTGGTCGAGGAGATGGCGCATTGGGGCGACATCCGTTCAAGTGTCGGACAATTCTCGCCCGAGGATTGCTGGGCGCTGCGCCGTGGCCAGCAGCATGTCGCGGGTCCCGGCATGCTCACGCCGCGCTGCAACCACATCGTCGAAAATGGCGGCCGTGGCTATGTCTGCATGCCGTTGGCGGCACAGGGCGAGACGCTTGGCATCGTGCATCTGTGCGAACCAGCTGCCGCCGACAGTCCGGACTGGCTCGTGGAGCAGCAGCAAGTGTTGCGCGGCGTCGTCGACACGCTGGCACTGGCGCTGGCCAATCTGCGCCTGCGCGAAACGCTGCGCCAGCAATCGATCCGGGACCCCAATACCGGCCTCTACAATCGCCGCTATCTCGAAGAAACCAGCAGTCGCGAGCTGCGGCGCATGGAGCGTTCAGGGCAGCCGATGGCGATGGTCATGCTCGATGTCGACCATTTCAAGCAGTTCAACGACACGTTCGGTCACGAGGCCGGCGATCTCGTGCTCAAGCAGGTCGCCAGCACGCTGCTCGATCACGCCCGGGAAAGCGATGTGGTATCGCGCTACGGCGGCGAGGAGTTCGCGCTGATGATGCCGGGGACATCGCTCGCCGACGCGGCCGAGCGCGCCGAGGCGCTGCGCAAGGCGATCAAGCAGCTGCATCTGACGCATCGTGGCCGCACTTTAGGCACCATCACGGCCTCTTTCGGCGTTTCCGCCTTTCCCGATCTCGGCGCCTCATGGGTCGAAATCGTCAATGCGGCGGATCGTTCGCTCTACCAGGCGAAAGCCGACGGGCGTGACCGGGTCGTTGCCGGACTGGGCAAGGTCGATCCGGACTGGGATATTTCAACAGCCGGCCAAAAGGCGGGCTAACTGCCGCCGACGTTCAACGCGACAACACGACCGCCGCGTGGCTCATGGCGACGCTGGCCGGCTCGATCGCCTGCATGGCCTCGCTATCGCCGATCTCGGCCATGATGCGGTTTGCGGCCGCCTGGGCCTGCTCCATGCCCTGCCAGCGCACGACATCCACCCAGGTCCCATCCTCGCCTCTGCCGAGATGCCTGCCGAGAAAGCCCGGCTGCCGGGCAAGCCAGTCGGTCATGACGCCGTTGCCGGCGACGAAGCCGGCTTCCGTGCCGGGCTTGAGGCGGAAGGTGACGATTTCCAGGGTCTCTGTCATGAGAATCTCCAAAGGCCAGTTTCGGCCAGTCTTATGGCATGGCCGGCGCCAGGAATCCGTCAGGATGAACGGTGCCGGGGCCGGCTATAGCCGCGCTCGCTTGCGAAGCCTTGCCGTTTTGGCTAAGGAGGCCGCGCATTTCCGCGCTTGGTCACCCTGGCGTTTCCTCCGGTTCCGGCCTTGAGCCGGCTTCAGTCAAAGGCATTTCGCTTCCATGGCGCGCATCGTGATGAAATTCGGCGGAACCTCGGTCGCCGACATCGCCCGCATCCGCAATGTGGCGCGTCATGTCAAACGCGAGGTCGATGCCGGCCACGACGTTGCCGTGGTGGTCTCGGCGATGGCCGGCAAGACCAACGAGCTGGTCGGCTGGACGCGCGAAGCCTCGCCGATGCACGACGCGCGCGAATATGACGCCGTCGTCGCCTCGGGCGAACAGGTCACAGCCGGTCTGCTGGCGATCACCTTGCAGAACATGGGCGTCCATGCCCGCTCCTGGCAGGGCTGGCAGATCCCGATCAAGACCGACAACGCCCATGGCGCGGCGCGCATCCTCGACATCGACGGCGCTTTCCTGATCAAGCGCTTCGGGGAGGGCCAGGTGGCGGTCATCGCCGGTTTCCAGGGCATCGGTCCGGACAACCGCATCGCGACGCTCGGCCGCGGCGGCTCCGACACCAGCGCCGTGGCGATCGCCGCGGCGGTCAAGGCCGACCGCTGCGACATCTATACCGATGTCGATGGCGTCTACACGACCGACCCGCGCATCGAGCCGAAAGCCCGGCGGCTGGCCAAGATTTCGTTCGAGGAAATGCTCGAAATGGCCTCGCTCGGCGCCAAGGTGCTGCAAGTGCGCTCGGTCGAGCTTGCCATGGTACACAGGGTGCGTACCTTCGTGCGGTCGTCCTTCGACGATCCCGATGCGCCCGGAATGGGGGATTTGCTCAATCCGCCCGGAACGCTTATTTGCGACGAGGAAGAGATCGTGGAACAGCAGGTCGTCACCGGAATTGCCTACGCCAAGGACGAAGCGCAGATTTCGCTGCGCCGCGTCGGCGATCGCCCAGGCGTCGCCGCCGGCATCTTCGGACCGCTGGCCGAGGCCAACATCAATGTCGACATGATCGTCCAGAACATCTCCGAGGACGGCAAGTTCACCGACATGACCTTCACCGTGCCCTCCGGCGACGTCGACAAGGCGCTTGCCGTGCTGGAGAGGCTGAAACCCGATGTCGGCTACGATGTCGTGCAGTCGGAAGCCGGCATGTCGAAGGTCTCGGTCATCGGCATCGGCATGAGGAGCCACGCCGGCGTCGCCGCCACGGCCTTCAAGGCGCTGGCGGACAAGGCGATCAACATCCGCGCCATCACCACGTCCGAGATCAAAATCTCGATACTGATCGACGGTCCCTACACGGAACTCGCGGTTCGCACTTTGCATTCCGTCTACGGTCTGGATAAGCAATAGCAAGAACTGAGTCAGTTGTTGCGTGAGCGCCGGCCGCGGGAGAAACTGCGGCGGGCAACGTGCCCATTGGAGAAGAAGCCGCGATGCGTGACATGGCCGGCGGCCCGCGCGTTCTGCTCAAACGGCTCCGCGAGCTCATGCAGGAGCCGCTGGAGCCGCAGGAGCGGCTCGACCGTATCGTGCGCGACATCGCCTCCAACATGGTCGCCGAAGTCTGCTCGCTCTATGTGCTGCGCGCCGACTCGGTGCTCGAGCTCTACGCCACCGAGGGTCTGAACCCGAACGCCGTCCACCTGGCGCAACTGAGGCTGGGGCAGGGCCTGGTGGGCACGATCGCCGCCAGCGCGCGGCCACTCAATCTGTCCAACGCGCAGGAGCATCCGGCATTCGCCTACCTGCCGGAGACGGGTGAAGAGATCTACAATTCCTTCCTCGGCGTGCCGGTGCTGAGGGCAGGGCGCACGCTGGGCGTCCTGGTGGTGCAGAACAAGACCATGCGTCACTACCGCGACGACGAGGTCGAGGCGCTGGAAACGACGGCGATGGTGATCGCCGAGATGATCGCCACCGGCGATCTCGCCCGCCTCACCCGTCCTGGCCTGGAACTCGATCTCAGCCGCCCGGCGAGCTTCACCGGCCTGTCCTTCAACGAAGGCGTCGGGCTCGGCCATGTTGTGCTGCACGAGCCGCGTATCGTCGTCACCAACCTGTTCAACGAGGACAGCGAGGAAGAGGTGAGGCGGCTGCAGGCCTCGCTCGGCTCGCTCAGGCTGTCGATCGACGACATGCTGGAACGGCGCGAGGTCGCCTTCGAGGGCGAGCATCGCGAGGTGCTCGAGGCCTACCGCATGTTTGCCAATGACAGCGGCTGGGTGCGGCGGCTGGAAGAGGCGATCCGCAACGGTCTGACGGCGGAAGCGGCCGTCGAGAAGGTGCAGAGCGACATGCGCGCCCGCATGCTGCACATGACCGATCCCTATCTGCGCGAGCGGATGAGCGATTTCGACGATCTAGCCAACCGGCTGCTGCGCCAGTTGATGGGGCGCGGTCCGGAGGACGTCGCCGCCTCGCTGCCGAAGGACGCCATCATCGTCGCCCGCTCGATGGGCGCGGCCGAACTGCTCGACTATCCGCGCGACAAGCTGCGCGGGCTGGTGCTGGAGGATGGCGCCGCGACCAGCCATGTCGTCATCGTCGCGCGCGCCATGGGCATCCCGGTCGCCGGGCAGATGAAGGGCGCCGTTTCCATGGCGGAAAACGGTGACGCCATCATTGTCGACGGCGAGGAAGGCACTATCCATCTCAGGCCACAATCCGACCTGGAAGCCGCTTACGCCGAAAAGGTCCGCTTCCGGGCCCGGCGGCAGGAGGTCTACCGCGAGCTGCGCAAGAAGCCGTCGCTGACCAAGGACGGGGTTCCCGTCGATCTCCTGATGAATGCCGGCCTGGCGGTCGACCTGCCGCAACTCACCGAATCGGGCGCCGCGGGTATCGGCCTGTTCCGCACCGAGTTGCAGTTCATGGTTGCCTCGACCTTTCCGCGCGCCGAGGCGCAGGAGCGGCTATATCGAGACGTTCTCGAGGCCGCGCGCGGCAAGCCGGTCACCTTCCGCACCATCGACATCGGCGGCGACAAGGTGCTGCCCTATTTCAAGGGCGCGATCCAGGAAGAAAACCCGGCGCTCGGCTGGCGTGCGATCCGGCTGACGCTTGATCGTCCCGGCCTGCTCAGGACCCAGATCCGGGCGCTGCTGAAGGCCTGCGGCGGCCGCGAGCTGAAGCTGATGCTGCCGATGGTGACCGAGCTGTCGGAGATTGCGCAGGCGCGCGAGATCATCGACCGCGAGGTCCGGCATTTGTCGCGCTTTGCCCATCACCTGCCCACCAGCCTCAAGCTCGGTGCGATGCTGGAAGTGCCGTCGCTGCTGTTCCAGCTCGACGAATTGATGAAGGCGGTGGATTTCGTTTCGGTCGGCTCCAACGACCTGTTCCAGTTCATCATGGCGGTCGACCGCGGCAATACGCAGCTTGCCGACCGCTTCGACACGCTTTCGGCGCCGTTCCTGCGAGTGCTGAAGACGATCGCCGATGCCGGCGCGCGCAATCACACGCCGGTGACGCTCTGCGGCGAGCTCGCCGGCAAACCCATCTCCGCCATGGCGCTGATCGGCCTCGGCTTCCGCTCGATCTCGATGTCGCCGGCCTCGATCGGTCCCGTCAAGGCGATGCTGACCGAACTGCCGCTGGAGGAACTGAAAGGCTTCTTCCGGGACAATCTGATGGCGCCCAGCCAGTTGCCGATGCGGGCGCTGCTGCAGGCTTTTGCCGACGACCGCTCCATTCCGCTATAGCATCCCACATGATCAACTTGCCCCGCGAGCGTATGGATCAGGTCGTCAAGCGTTTCGAGATGCTCGAAGCGCAGATGTCGGCCGGCCCGGCGGCCGATGCCTATGTGAAGATGGCCTCGGAATATGCCGAGCTGCAGGACATGGTGGCCAAGGTTCGGGCGCTGCGCTCGGCCGAGCATGAGCAGGCCGATCTCGAGGCGATGCTCGCCGACAAGGGCACCGATGCCGAGATGCGGGCGCTGGCCGAGGCGGATCTGCCTGGTGTCGAGGAGCGCATCGAGGCGCTGCAAAAGGATATCCAGCTCCTGCTGCTGCCCAAGGACGCCGCCGACGACAAGAATGCCATCCTCGAAATCCGTGCCGGCACCGGCGGCGACGAGGCCGCGCTCTTCGCTGGCGACCTGTTTCGCATGTACGAGCGCTATGCCGCCGAACATGGCTGGCGCTTCGAGACCGTGTCGGCCAGCGATGGCGATGCCGGCGGCTTCAAGGAAATCATCGCCACCATTTCCGGTAGGGGCGTCTTTGCCCATCTGAAATTCGAATCCGGCGTGCATCGCGTGCAGCGCGTGCCGGCGACCGAGGCCAGCGGCCGCATCCACACCTCCGCCGCCACCGTAGCAGTGCTGCCGGAAGCCGAAGAGGTCGATATCGACATCCGCGCCGAAGATATCCGCATCGACACGATGCGGGCCTCGGGCTCCGGAGGCCAGCACGTCAACACTACCGATTCGGCGGTGCGCATCACCCATTTGCCGACCGGCATCATGGTTGTGCAGGCGGAAAAGTCACAGCACCAGAACCGGGCGAAGGCCATGCAGATCCTGCGCGCCCGGCTCTACGACATGGAGCGCAGCAAGGCGGACGAGGAACGCTCGGAGGCGCGTAAGTCGCAGGTCGGCTCCGGTGACCGTTCGGAGCGCATCCGAACCTATAATTTCCCGCAAGGGCGCGTCACCGACCACCGCATCAACCTCACGCTCTACAAACTCGACCGGGTGATGATGGGCGAGCTCGACGAGGTGATCGACGCGCTGATCGCCGACCATCAGTCGAAGCTGCTTGCCGATATGAGTCTCGATGGCTGATCAACTGCCCGCCGCGCTCGAGCCGCTGCTCAGGGCAGCGCGCGAGCGTCTGGCCGCCGCCGGCATTGACGATCCAGTGCTCGATTCACGGCTGATCGTCGAACATTTCTCCGGCACGACCCGCACCCAGGCCATTGCCGAACCGGGACAGGAGGTGGCTTCCGCGGCGCTTTCGGCCATCGAAGCGGCCCTGAGGCGTCGCGTCGCAGGCGAGCCGGTGCATCGTATCCTCGGCTACCGCGAATTCTATGGCTTGCGGCTGTCACTATCGCCGGACACGCTTGAGCCCCGGCCGGACACCGAGACGCTGGTCGAGGCCGTCCTGCCCTTCGCCAGGACAATTGCCGAGAGGCTGGGCGAATGCTGCATTCTCGACCTCGGCACGGGTACCGGCGCCATTGCGCTGGCCCTGCTTGACGCCGTTCCGGCGGCCACCGCGACGGGCGTCGACATTTCCCTCGACGCGCTGGCGACCGCGGCGGGAAACGCCAGGGATCTGGGGCTCGGCGGGCGCTTCAAAGCCTTGCATTCCAACTGGTTCGAAAAAGTTTCGGGCCGCTACCATGTAATTGCCTCGAACCCTCCCTATATACCCAGTCGAGACATCCGAAATCTGCAGGACGAGGTCCGCGATTTCGACCCGCACCAGGCCCTCGATGGCGGTGCGGATGGTTTGGCCCCCTATAGGGTCATCGCCGCTGAAGCGGCAGGATTTCTGGAAGCGCAAGGCAAGGTAGCGGTCGAGATCGGCCACACACAGAAAACCGAGGTAACCGGGATATTCGCGGCAGCCGGCTATAGGTTTGCCGGGGCCTATCGCGATCTCGGCGGCAACGACAGAGTTCTGGTGTTCGAGCGTTGAAAGCCCTGATGCAGTGCGAAAAAACCGCTTGGCAACACCGGGGAATGCAGCTAGGGTCCGGCTCAACCGGATGAGACGAAGCAGGCAGTGCTCCCAGCGATTCGGTTTTCCGTGGAAATAGCTGCCTTCTTGCGCAAACGACGCCCAAGCTTCGTGCGGGAATCGTCCGGCAAGTAATGTAACCGGAACAGGATGGCACGTGGCGCCAACGCAATTGATGCGGGCGAACGCCGGTGAAGAGACGAAACGGCTGGCTGCATGAGCGCCTCCGTTCGTGAAGAGTTTTTCGAAAATCCACTATGAAGAGAGTCTAATGAGGCCACAACAGCAGAACAGGCGCATGCGCGGTCGCAACAACAATGGCGGCGGTGGCAATAATAACAACCGCAAGGGACCAAATCCCCTGACCCGCAGTTACGAGAGCAACGGCCCGGACGTGAAGATCCGCGGATCGGCTCAACAGATCGCCGAAAAATATGCCACACTCGCCCGTGACGCGCAGAGTTCCGGCGACAGGGTGATGGCTGAGAACTATCTCCAGCACGCCGAACATTACAATCGCATCATCGCTGCTGCGCAGGCGCAGATGCCGATCCAGAACGCCCAGCAGAACCGCGACGACTTCGACGACGATCTCGATGAGGATCGTGACGAGTTCGATACTGGCGGCAACAACAACGGCAACACAGAGGCGCCTGCCGCGGCGAGCGGCTCGGGGCCTCAGCCGGTGATCGAAGGCACGCCGGCGGAACTTGCCTACAACCAGGAAAGCGGTCGCGACAACAACCGGCGCGACAATAGCCAGCGCGACAACCGCGACAACAATAGCCGCGACCGGCATCGCGACCGCCGCAACGGCAGCTATGGCCAGAACGGTCCGCGTGGCGAAAACGGCCAGCGCGGCGAGCATGGCGGCCAGCAGTTCGATCAGAACCGCCGCAATGAGGCACCGGCACAGCCCGAGGCCGCAGGTGAGGCGGGACCCCAGGCCGAGCAGGCCGCGCCGCAGTTCGACAGTTTCTCGCCGGCGGCGCTTGCCGCCCAGGCCGAGCTCAACGAAGCCGCCATGGACAATGGCGGCGGTCGTCGGCCGCGGCGCCCGCGCCGCCCGCGCGGCAGCAATGGCGAGCAGGCCGACCAGCCTCAGAGCGCGAGCCCCGAAGGTTCAAGCTCCGAAAATTCAGGCCCCGTAAGTTCAGGCGAAGAGCGAAACGCGGCGAACGATAGCAATGACATGGCGCCCAAGCCTGCCCAAGAGGCGAACCGGGTAAGTGAGCCGGTCGCCGGTGAAGCCGCGGCTCCCGGCGAGCCTGTGGCTGCCGACGCGAACAACTGATCCAGACGCCCTTTCAGGCATTGCGGACGGCGGAGAGCACTCTCCGCCGTTTTCGTTTTTGCGCAGCGCGTTGCGACGCGCTTTGGCCCTTCGTTCGTTATATGTTGCTTGCCAAAAACCGCTGCACGCTTTTGCGCCGACATGCATTGGAATATTCTGATTTGATCCGCATCAAGGCGTCTTGAGGGACTGCGGCCCATACACCATATCTCGGCTGAACAGGGCCCGGCTCTTTTGAGCGGGCCCGTCACCGCAATCTGATCCGGTGCCGCAAAGCGGGCCGGTGACGGAAGGAGACAAAGAATGAATCTTGAAAAATACTCGGAGCGCGTGCGCGGCTTCATCCAGTCCGCGCAGACCATGGCGCTCTCGCGCAACCACCAGCAATTCACCCCCGAACATATGCTGAAGGTGCTCGTCGACGACGACGAGGGCCTGGCTGCGTCCTTGATCGAGCGTGCCGGCGGCAATGTCCGCGACGTCAAGCTGGGCGTCGAGACGGCGCTCGAGGCCATGCCCAAGGTCGAAGGCGGCAATGGCCAGCTCTATCTTGCCCAGCCGCTGGCCAAGGTGTTTTCGACCGCCGAGGATCTGGCCAAGAAGGCCGGCGACAGTTTCGTCACGGTCGAACGGCTGCTGCAGGCGCTGGCCATGGAGAAATCGGCCAAGACCGCCGACATCCTGTCCAAGGCAGGCGTTACCGCGCAGGCGCTCAACCAGGCCATCAACGACATCCGCAAGGGCCGCACCGCCGATTCGGCCAGCGCCGAGCAGGGCTATGACGCGCTGAAGAAATATGCGCGCGACCTCACGGCCGATGCCCGCGCCGGCAAGCTCGATCCGGTCATCGGCCGCGACGACGAGATTCGCCGCACCATCCAGGTGCTGTCGCGGCGCACCAAGAACAACCCGGTGCTGATCGGCGAGCCGGGCGTCGGCAAGACGGCAATCGCTGAGGGCCTTGCGCTGCGCATCGTCAATGGCGACGTGCCGGAATCGCTGAAGGACAAGCAATTGATGGCGCTCGACATGGGCGCGCTGATTGCCGGCGCCAAATATCGCGGCGAGTTCGAGGAGCGGCTGAAGGCCGTGCTCAACGAAGTCACGTCGGCTAGCGGCAACATCATCCTGTTCATCGACGAGATGCACACGCTGGTCGGTGCCGGCAAGGCGGATGGCGCCATGGACGCGTCGAACCTGTTGAAGCCCGCGCTGGCGCGTGGCGAGCTGCACTGCGTCGGCGCGACCACGCTCGACGAATACCGCAAGCATGTCGAAAAGGACGCCGCGCTTGCCCGCCGTTTCCAGCCCGTCTTCGTCGACGAGCCGACGGTGGAGGACACAGTTTCGATCCTGCGCGGCCTGAAGGAGAAGTACGAGCAGCATCACAAGGTGCGCATTTCCGATTCCGCGCTGGTGTCGGCGGCGACCCTTTCCAACCGCTACATCGCGGACCGCTTCCTGCCGGACAAGGCGATCGACCTGGTCGATGAGGCGGCGTCCAGGCTGCGCATGCAGGTCGATTCCAAGCCGGAAGCGCTGGACGAGATCGACCGCCGCATCATGCAGCTTAAGATCGAGCGCGAGGCGCTCAAGGTCGAGACCGACGACGCATCGAAGGACCGGCTGGCTCGCCTCGAGAAGGAACTTTCCGGCCTTGAAGAGGAATCGACCGAGATCACCTCGAAATGGCAGGCCGAGAAGCAAAAACTCGGTCTGGCGGCCGACCTTAAGAAGCAGCTTGACGAAGCACGCAACGAACTCGCGATCGCGCAGCGCAAGGGTGAATTTCAGCGCGCCGGCGAGCTTGCCTATGGCAAGATTCCGGAGCTGGAGAAGAAGCTGAAAGAGTCCGAGGCCCAGGACGGCAAGGTCGGCATGGTCGAAGAGGTGGTCACGCCCGACCATGTCGCCCATATCGTTTCGCGCTGGACCGGCATTCCGGTCGACAAGATGCTGCAAGGCGAACGCGAGAAACTCTTGCGCATGGAAGACGAGATCGGCAAGCGCGTCGTCGGCCAGGGCGAGGCGGTGCAGGCGGTGTCCAAGGCCGTGCGGCGCGCCCGCGCCGGGCTGCAGGATCCGAACCGGCCGATCGGCTCGTTCATGTTCCTTGGGCCGACCGGGGTCGGCAAGACCGAACTCACCAAGGCGCTGGCCAGCTTCCTGTTCGACGACGAGACGGCGCTGGTGCGCATCGACATGTCGGAGTTCATGGAGAAGCACTCCGTCGCCCGGCTGATCGGCGCGCCTCCCGGCTATGTCGGCTACGAGGAAGGCGGCGCGCTGACCGAAGCGGTGCGGCGCCGGCCCTATCAGGTCGTGCTGTTCGACGAGATCGAGAAGGCGCATCCGGATGTGTTCAACGTGCTGCTGCAGGTGCTCGACGACGGCCGCCTGACCGATGGTCAGGGCCGAACGGTCGACTTCCGCAACACGCTGATCATCATGACGTCCAACCTCGGCGCCGAATATCTGGTCGGTCTCAGCGACGACCAGGATGTCGATGCCGTGCGCGACGAGGTGATGGGCGTGGTGAGGGCGTCGTTCCGGCCGGAGTTCCTCAACCGCGTCGACGAGGTGATCCTGTTCCACCGGCTGCGCCGGCAGGACATGGACCGTATCGTCGAGATCCAGCTCAAGCGGCTGGAGAACCTGCTTGTCGACCGCAAGATCACGCTGTCGCTCGATCATGACGCGATCGAGTGGCTGGCGGCCAAGGGGTATGACCCGGCCTACGGCGCCAGGCCGCTGAAGCGGGTGATGCAGAAGGAACTGCAGGACCCGCTGGCGGAGAAGATCCTGCTAGGCGAAATCCTCGACGGTTCGACCGTCAAGGTCACGGCAGGCTCCGATCGGCTGAACTTCCGCTCGAAGCCGACGGTGGTGGCGACGGAAGCCGCCGCCTGATCTCGGGCATGTTGGAGTGAATACAAGCGCGTCGCATCGGACAGGTGCGGCGCGCTTTGTTATTCTTGGTAGCCGCGCATAATCAGGTGCTGAACCGGGACGGCTGGGAAAGGGAAGGCCTCGATGGAGCTCGACGAGTATAACGGCTTCTGCGCTTCGCTGCCGGCGACGACCCACGTGGTCCAGTGGGGCGGCGCCCATGTCTGGAAGGTCGGAGGCAAGGTGTTTGCCATTGGCGGCTGGAACGACGGCGGCCAGTTGTTCGTCACATTCAAATGTTCCGAAATGGGCTATGACGTGCTGAAGGATCAGCCCGGCTGCCGGCCGGCGCCCTATCTCGCCTCGCGCGGCATGAAATGGATCCAGCGCCAGACAAGCCAAAGCGTGGATGATGAGGCACTCAAGGATTATCTGCGCGAGAGCCATCGCCTGGTCGTCCTCAAGTTGACCAAACAGGCACGCAAGGAATTGAGGCTTGCCGCGTCCTAAGGATTTTATGCATGTCGTTCTCGCAAAACCGCGGCACACTTTTTGCGCGACATGCATTAGCTAATATTCCCCAAGGTACCGGAAAGCCGCCATCTTCATGCCCGCTTCATGTTGGAACCTTAACCTGGGTAGCTGGTATGCTGGCGAAAGATTCGCCCGCCAGAAGCCCAGTCGACCGGAGAGCTTGACCCCCATGCTGCGCTTGATCTTCTCCCTTTCGGCACTCGCGGCCGGGCTGGTGTCTTCCGGTGCGTTCGCCATGCCGGGCATGGATGGCGCGCAGAGTTCGCGCCCGACCGAGCGCGGGGCGCTGATGCTGGCGCAGGAAGGCAATGTCGATATCTACTACGACGCCAGAGGCAACCGCGTGCTGGTCGATGCCGACACCGGCAAGGTCATCGCCATCCAGCCACCGGGCAGCAGGCTCGACCGCCGCGCGCTTCGCCGGCAGATGCGCATGCAGGAACTCGGCCGCGCGCCGGTTGAGAATGACGACCGCTATTATCTCGACAATCCCGAAGACATGGCTCGCTTCCGCCGGCGGCAGCTGGAGGAGAACGGCCGGGTCATCCCGCCGCCGGTCGACGAATATGACCCCAACGGCGACAATTCCGTCGATGCCTATCCGCCGGTGCCCAACAATGATGACGGCTTTGCCAGCACTTATCCGGAGGCGCCGAAGTCGGACACCATCAAGCGCCAGCCGCTGGACGAGGCGTCGATCGATCCGGAGCAGCCTGGCCAGGGGGAACTGCTGCAGACCAACCCTGATGCCCAGGCGTCACTGCCGCCGAACACAGGCGGCAAGGCCACCGTCGATCCGTCGCTGTCGCTTGGGGTGCGCCAGGATGTTGCGGCGCTGCAGGTGCTGCTCGATCGCGGCGGCGCTTCGCCGGGCGTCATCGACGGCCGCTTCGGCTCGAATGTCGACAAGGCGCTGGCCGCCTACAACGAAATAAACGGCAGCAATTTGAAATCGACCGATGCGGTCGGCATCCAGGCGGCGCTTGCCCAGTCCGGCGGCGATGCCTTCGCCTCCTACACGATCACGCCGGAAGATGTCGCCGGCCCTTACGTCGCCTCGATCCCGGAAGACTATAGCCAGAAGGCCAGGCTCGACCGCATGGGCTACACCTCGGTCACCGAGGCGCTGGCCGAGCGCTTCCATATGGACGAGAACTATCTGAAGTCGACCAACAAGGGGGTGGACTTCAATCGCCCCGGCACGATGATCAAGGTCGCCAATTTCGGCAAGCTGGTGTCGACGCCGGTGGCGCACATCGTCGCCGACAAGACCAAGAAGGAAGTCTTTGCCTATGATGCCGGCGGCAAGCTGGTCGCGGCCTATCCGGCCACCATCGGCTCGGCCGACACGCCGTCGCCGACAGGCATCCACACGGTGTCGCGCATCGCGCTCGACCCGAACTACACCTACAACCCGAGCATCAATTTCAAGCAAGGCCAGAACGACAAGATCCTGACCATCCCGCCGGGGCCGAACGGTCCGGTCGGCTCGGTCTGGATCGCCCTCGACAAACCGACCTACGGCATCCATGGCACGCCCGATCCCTCCAAGATCGGCAAGACCGAGAGCCATGGCTGCGTGCGCCTGACCAACTGGGACGCGCGCGAGCTTGCCAAGCTGGTGTCGCCGGGCGTCACGGTGGAGTTCGTCGGCGGACCAACAATCGCGGATGTCGGCGGGACCTCAACCGATGAGTTTACGCAGCAGTGAGGCGCGCGGCGCCGCGGCATAGATGAGCTGCACCAGCAGGATGAAGACGATGCTGAGCAGCGGCGCGATCAGGCAAAGCGCTGCGCCGACCGCCCAGAGAATTTGCGCCTTGACGATACGCAGATAGACGGTGCGCCGTGTTTGCGCGTCGACGTCCTCGGCGATCATGCCGTTCCTGTCGGCATACCACCAGCTTGAAAACAGCGTGGCGCCCAGCATCAGCAGGTTCAGCCAGTAGACGAGCACCGCGATCCTGAACTCCAGGAAATCGGCCAGCAAGTCGGTTGAGAACGGCAACAGCGCGATGAAGGCGAGAAAGCAAAGGTTCAATGTCGCGAGCCGGCGGTCCGATTTTGCGATCAGGCCGTGCTGCGCCTGCTGGCCGAACCAGAAGATGGTCAGCGTCAGGAAGCTCAGCGCATAGGTCAGGAATCGTGGCGCAAGCGCAAGGATCGCGGCAAGCAATTCGCCTTCCGAGTGCACCGCTTCATGCAACGGCAGCCTTATCTCCAGCACGATCAAGGTGAGCGCGATGGCGAAGACGCCGTCGGTTATGCCGACGATGCGTCCGCGTCCTTCCGCCGACGGTTCGAGCGGCCGCTTCATGGCTTCCCCCTGGCGCGTAACGGCGGGAACCTAGCACGCGATTGGCGGTTTGCATCAGGATTCGTGCCAGCCTCGCCATGCGGCCAGTGTCATCTGGTGTCAAGAACAGCGATGCTCTGGCTTGTTGTTGCGCCCACGACAGGGGGCTAAGCAGAGATCCATGTCATCCGCGAACGAAACTACTGCTGATTCGCATCCGCCCGCGCGCGCGAATGGTACGTTCTGTCCGCAGAGGCGGCGAAAATTCGTGCTGGTCGCGGCGATCCTTGCCTCGGCGCTTGGCTTCATCGACGGCTCGATCCTGGCGATAGCCATGCCGGCGCTGCGCGCGGATCTCGGCGCCAGCCTGGCGGAAGCGCAGTGGATTTCCAATGCCTATGCGCTGACGCTCTCGGCGCTCATCCTCGCGGGTGGTGCTGCCGGCGACCGGTTCGGGCTGCGGCGCGCCTTCGTCACCGGGATCACGCTGTTCGTCGCCGCTTCGCTGGCCTGCGCGGTCGCGCCCGATCCCACGGTGCTGATCGCCTTCCGCGCCATCCAGGGCGTCGGTGCTGCGATCATGGTGCCGGGCAGCCTCGCCATTATCGCCAAAGCCTATCCGAAGAAGGAACGCGGCAGGGCGATCGGCATCTGGGCTGCCGCATCGGCCTTGACCACTGCGCTTGGGCCCGTGCTGGGCGGCTTTTTCCTGTCGACTTTCGGCAACGGCGTCTGGCGCGCGATCTTCGCCATCAATCTGCCGCTCGGGCTGATCTCGATCTACCTGCTGCTGGCCAAGGTGCCGGCCGACGAGCCGACCGAAAAGCGCAGCCTCGATCTCGGGGGTGCGGCGTTGGCGACGCTTGCTTTCGGCTTGCTCGCCTACGGGTTGACGGCGATGAATGCCGAAGGCGCCGGGTCGATGTCGGGCCCGGCGATCGTCGCCGGCGTGGCCCTGCTTTTTGTCTTCATCTTTTATGAGCGGCGGCGGCGCGACCCGATGATCGATCTCGGCCTGTTCCGGATCAGGGCCTTTGCCGGGGCCAACCTTGCGACGTTCTTCCTCTATTTCGCGCTGTCGGCCAACCTGTTCTACCTACCGATGCTTCTTATCGCCGGCTGGAGACTGAGCGAGGCCGAGGTCGGCTTCATTTTCCTGCCGCTGTCGGCGTCGATCGCGCTTTTGTCCGGACCGGCCGGCCAGTGGTCGGATCGGATCGGTCCGCGCTTTCCGATCGCCAGCGGCAGCATGGTCGTCGCCATCGCCTTCGCCGGCCTCGCTTTGCTTGCCCATTTCGGCATTCACGATTTCTGGATCGGGACCTTTCCGCTGATGACGCTGATGGGGCTTGGCATGGCGCAGGTCGTGTCGCCGCTCTCGACCGCGGTCATGACTTCCGTGGAAGACAAGGATACCGGGGCCGCGTCCGGCATCAACAATGCGGTCTCGCGCGTCGGCGGCCTGATTGCTGTGGCGGCGATGGGTTCGCTCGCGGCGATCGTCTATGCGCGCATGACCGGCGGCATGTCAGGCGTTCCCGGTTTTGGCGAGCCGGCGCCGGCCGGACTGGCCGCCGATGTCGATGCGGCGAGAGTTGCAGCAGGCGATTCGGCGTTTGCCGCGGTTGCGGCGGTCACGACGCTGCTTTGCCTGCTGTCATCGGCCATCGCCTGGTTTACGGTGCCCGGGCAGGCGTCGCCTTGGCCGCGGCAGTCAAACGATTCGCACGATTAGTTCGGAAGCTGCGAATCAGTCTTGGCGCTGGCAACCTTCAGCGAGTTGCCGTCTTCCTGCTTCAGAAGATCGTCGATGCGTTCACGTTCGCGCTTGAAGGCCACGAGGTCGTCGCCCTTGAGCACCTTGCCGACCGGCAGGCGCACGCGCATCGAATCGACCTTGGTGCCGTTGACGATCAGCTCATAATGGAGATGCGGGCCGGTCGAGAGACCGGTCTGGCCGAGATAGCCAATGACCTGGCCCTGGCGGACATGGACGCCCGGCTCGATGCCTTTGGCGAATGCGCTCTGGTGATTGTAGGAGGTCTCGTAGCCATTGGCGTGGCGCAGGATGATCTGCTTGCCGTAGCCGCCCGCCCAGCCGGCCTTCTCGACGACGCCATTGCCGGCAGCAATGATCGGCGTGCCGATCGGAGCTGCCCAGTCGGTGCCGGTATGCATGCGGACGTAGCCGAGGATCGGGTGCCTGCGGGCGCCGAAGCCGGAGGTGAAACGGCCATTTGGCAGCGGGTTGCGCAGCAAGAACTGCTTGGCGCTGCTGCCGTTTTCGTCGAAATAGTCGGTGCTGCCGTCCTGCATCTGGAAGCGGTAGAAATTGCGCGTCTGCCCACCGAAGGTCGCCGAGACGTAGAGAAGCTCGGAATTGTCGGAGGTCTGGTCGTCGCCGTCCGGCTGCGAGAACAGCACCTCGAGACGGTCGGAAGGCGAAAGCCGCGACTGGAAATCGACGTCCGAGGCGAGCAGCTTGATCAGCTGCTGCGTCATCGCTTTCGACATGCCGTAGGAATAGGCGGTCCGGTAGATGCCGTCATAGACATTGGGCAGGTTGCCGCGCACCACGACGGGCTGCGAATCGTCGAACGCCGTCAAAAGCTCGGGATTGGGCTCCGGCTCCTGCGCCGGCACGTACTGGCCGCGATCGTCGAGCGCGATGGTGACGATATGCGTGGTCCTGTCGTAGACGCTGGTGCGCACGACTTTGGCGACGTCGCCGCGCACTTCAAGGCCGACACGCAGCACCGTTCCGGCCTTCAGCGCCGGGGCGTTCAAGAGCCTGCTGATCGCCTCCGCCATGCCAGTGGCGTCGTCGCCGGTGTAGCCCGAATCGGCATAGGCCTCGGCGATATCGGTGTCCCTGGTGAAGGGGATGATTTCCTCGGCGAAGGCCGGCGTCTGGTCGTCCGGCGTGGCGCGCGCCGCCACCGAGACGTTTTCCTGGGTGATCTTCACGTCATAGGAGCCCGCCATCGATTCGGCGAAGGCGTCGCCGAATCGCTGCGGGTCGATGTAATGCAGTGCCGCGACCTGGACGGCGCCGTCGCTCAGGCCGCTGCCGGCTTCCCGCACCACTTTTTCCACCTCATCGGCGGAAAGGTCGCTCTTTTCGTCGAAGGAGGCCGTCTGGATCGGGAAATCGACCGTCTTCAGGCTCATCTCGCTTTCGACCTTGGCGCCGTAGATCTGTCCGGCGACCGCGGTGGCCGTTGCCGGCTGGGCATTGTCGTCGCCGTCGTCGCCGAAGACCTGCAAGGGATCGAACGGCGGGTAGGGGCGGCTGGTGGTGTGACCGGCGGCCAGAGCCATCTTGATCTGCACGAAAGGCATGGTGTGGATAACGTCGCGGTCGCCGACCTTGGTGACCATCGACACTTCCATGCGCCGCCGGTCCTTCGCCCTGGCGATCTGGCGCGGCGCGACCAGCCTTGTGGTCTTTGCCTGCTCGCCGGAATCATCGCCGCCGCTGGCAAGACCGATGAGCTCGGCGATTTCAGGCGGCGTGGCCAGTTGCTGGCGCCCGTCCAGCGCCGCAAACAGCGCCACGCCCATCAACACGCTCGAGGTCACGCCGGTGAGAAAGGTGCCCGACAGCCAGCGCGCCGAAACCTCGCGGCGATCAGGCGGACCGCTGCGGCCGTCCGCGATCAGCGGCGGCTCGTTGCCGAGTTCGGCTATGACCTCTTCGGTGTCTGGCATCCAGAAAGGCTGCTTCTTCCCCAGGCGAAACGGCTTGTCGTTGTCGTTGTGGCCATGACATTTGCCTGTCACGACGGTTGAAGTCAACGAAGCGGCAAGCCGGGGCCGATATCCCCAATCTCGCGCCCCCATCGCGGGGCGCCCTGTCGTCTGTCGTCGGCGCGCCTCGTACATACGCGCGCGCCTTCCTTATATGGGCCGGTTTCACGCCTCAATGCGGCGGCAATAGGGCCTCGCTGTGAATGACCCTGGGGCTGCCGCGAGGGCAGTCGGCTATCGAAAATGGCGGCCGAAAAATTCGTCGCAAAAAATTCAAAAAAGTTCGAAATCGGTGTTGACGCGTCGAGGGAGCTCCGACTATATACGCCCCACCAACGAGGGCGGCGCGCCGCTGGCGACGAAGAAGTTTGCTTCTAGATCTGCCCTCTGCG